>NZ_VSMK01000802.1 GCF_011682075.1 Nitratidesulfovibrio liaohensis | reverse complement strand
GGGCGGCAACCGGCGCGCAGGCGGCCTTGGCAGAGGGAGGCAGCCGGGCCGGGGCGCGCGACTTCGCACGCACCGGCCCGGTCTCAGTCTGGCTACGTCAGGCGGCCGTCGGGCGGATATCAGGCGTGGGTGCTGGCCACGGCTTCCAGGCTGTTCTCGGACGCGGCAGCGATGTTGTCGGCCAGTTCCAGAAAGCCCTGCTTGGCGCGCGAATCCTCTTCCAGCATCACCACGGGCACGCCCCGGTCGGCAGCCACCACGGTGGCCGGGTCCAGCGGCACGGCCCCCAGGAAGGTCAAACCGTACTTCTCGGCCAGTTCGCGGCCACCGCCCTTCTTGAACAGCGAAATTTCGCCGCCGCAATGCGGACAGTACAGGCCGCTCATGTTCTCGACCACGCCCAGCACGTTGGCCTGGGCGTACTGCAGGAAGTTGATGGCCTTGCGCACATCGGCCAGCGAGATTTCCTGCGGGGTGGTCACCACCACGCACAGGGCGTCGGGGATGGTCTTCAGCACGGTCATGTGTTCGTCGCCGGTGCCGGGGGGGGAATCGATGAGCAGGAAGTCGAGGTCACCCCAGTTCACGTCGGACACGAACTGGCGGATGGCCGCCGTCTTCTTGGGGCCACGCCACAGCACCGCCGTGTCGCGGTCCTTGAGCAGCGAATCCATGGAGATGACGAACAGGTTGTCGTTGTATTTCGCGGGATTCAGCAGGCCGCCGCGTTCGTCGGCCTCTATGCCCGCCCGCAGGCCCAGCAGGTTGGGCACGCTGGGGCCGTGGATATCCACGTCCAGGATGCCCACCTTGTAGCCGCGTGCGGCCAGGGCAGCCGCCGTGTTCACGGTGACGGAGCTTTTGCCCACCCCGCCCTTGCCGCTCATGATGAAGAGCTTGTATCTGATCCGCCCCAGCGTGGAGGAGATGATCTCGTCCTGAATGGCCATGCCGGCGCTGGGCTTGCCCGTTTCGGCCTTGTTCTTCGCCGAGGGGCAGGTGCTGCACGAGGACATATGGATGCTCCTTGTCTGTGGCCGCCTGGCCGGTGGCGCGGCGGGCCATGGAATTGCGATGCGGCGGGGCTTGCCCGCCCCGGTAAGGTAATGAATCGCGCCGCCCCGTCAAGCAAAAGGACCGGACAACGGCGCGGCGCCCAAAGGCGCTGCGAACCGGGCGTCAGTTCAGGAACTTGAGCGCCATGAAACCCAGCACCCCGAGCACCAGCGTAACCAGCAGCACGAGGTCGAACCGGCGTTCCAGAAAATAGCGCACACGTTCGCCGAACAGGTAGATGAGCCCCGCGATGACGAAGAAGCGCAGCCCCCGGCTGGCCACCGACGCCAGCAGGAAGGTGGCGAAGTCGATGCGGAAGGCCCCGGCGGTGAGGGTGCACAGCTTGTACGGCACCGGGGTAAGCCCGGCAACCGCCACGGCCCAGGCGCTGTAGGCGTCGTACCATTCCTTCACAGCGTGGTACTGCTCCTGCAGACCGTAGAACCGCACGATGGGCATGCCTGCCACGTCCATGAAGAACATGCCTACGAAATATCCCGCAACGCCGCCCGCCACCGATGCGGCAAGGCAGATGGCAGCAAGGCGCAGCGTCCGTTCGCGCGCGGCCAGGGCCATGGGAATCAGCAGCAGGTCCGGCGGCAGCGGAAAGAAGACCGACTCGGTGAACGAGACCAGCACCAGCATGCGCACGGCGCCGCGCGATGCTGCTGCGGCCCACAGCCTGTCGAGAAGGCGGGAGAAAAAACGCATGACGTCGATTGTCCTCGGGGTGTTGGAGGCGGCGCGGGCTTGGGCGCTACAAGGCAGGGAGGACGAAGGCAAGGATTGCGAAGGGACGGAATGCTCCCTCCACCGCCCGGCCAGGCGCGGAGGTCAGCCGCGCCAGCCGTGGGTGCCCACCAGGTCCACGAAGGCCACGCCCCCCTTGCTTTCGCGCACCACGCGGCCGCCCTGCTTGCGCACCACAACCAGTTCCTGCATGCGCTTGCTGGCCCCCACGGGAATGACCAGGATACCGGGGTCGGCCAGTTGCTCGATGAGCGGCAGCGGCACTTCCGGTCCGCCCGCCGTGACCAGGATGCGGTCGTAGGGGGCGGCCTCTGGCCAGCCCAGAGTACCGTCGTCCAGCTTCAGCCGCACCTTGCGGTACTTCAGCGTGCGCAACAGGTCGCGCGCGGCGGCGTGCAGTTCGCGGATGCGTTCCACCGTGTACACGTCCATGCCCATTTCCGCCAGCACGGCGGCCTGGTAGCCGGATCCCGTGCCGATCTCCAGCACGCGCAGGCCCGGTTGCGGCTCGATGATCTGCGACATGAGCGCCACTATGAACGGCTGCGAAATGGTCTGGCCATGCCCGATGGGCAGGGGGTGGTCCTCGTAGGCCTGGGCGCGCAGGGCTTCCTGCACGAACAGGTGACGCGGCACGGAACGCATGGCCGCAAGTACGGCCGTGTCGGTGATGCCGCGCGTCTCGATCTGCTGTTTCACCATGCGCTCACGGTTGCGCTTCATGTCGAGCATGCGCGGTCCTCTCTGGAATGGGTGCCCTGCCGGGGGGGCTGGTCGTCGCGTTGCCGTGGCGCCGTGCGCGGTCGCCTCCATCACGCACATCAGGTACGTCAGGAATACTGCGTCGGCCAGCGGTCTGCCAAAGGCCCGGCAACGGCCTGGCCAGAGACCGCGTCAGTCATCTGGCAGACGGCGGCGCAGCATGATGGGCCGCGACGGAAATCGTGTGCGGGCGAATGGCGGAACGGGGTCCAAACGGTCGGGACGGGCGTTGCGAGTCACCTCGTCCATACGGCCCCGGCATGGTTTGGAAAACAGATTTTGTCCCCAGCGTCAATCACAGGGGGCGTAGCGCCCGTCCCGAAGCGCTGCCATCGTTCGTTCCGTGACATTCCGCCCCCCTGGTCGCACCCCTGCCCTGCATGCCGCAGGCAGCCGCCCACGGCGTTCCGGTTTGCTTGACTTATGCGCCGAGTGTGCGACACTTGAGGAAACGCGCTTGCGGGGGAAACCATGCTCTACGTCGGCGATCTCATGTCCACCGGGCTCTTCACCCTGAAGAAGACCGATTCGCTCCGGGCGGCCCGCTCGCTGATGCAACTGGCCCGGATCCGGCACATTCCCATTGTGGATGGCAAGGGCGACTTTCAGGGGTTGCTGACCCACCGCGACATATTGTCCGCCACCATCTCGCGCTTCGCCGACGTGGACGAGGCGGTTCAGAACGAGATCGACGCGGGCATTCCGGTGGGCGAAATCATGCGGACCGATGTGGTGCGCGTGCACCCCGACACCCTGCTGCGCGATGCCGCCGAACTGCTGCTGCACCACAAGTACGGGTGTCTGCCCGTTACCGAGGGTGACAGGCTGGTGGGCATCGTGACCGAGGCGGACTTCCTGAAGCTGACCATCAGCCTGCTGGATGCCGTCGAACATCCCTAGGCAGGCTGCCCAAACGGTTTGGACACGAGCCGCCCGGCTTTCAGGGCGGCTTTTCACTTGAAAGGATCAGGAGACATGACTGCAGCAAAGAATCTTTCCATCGTGATCGTCTTCGCGGCCCTGCTGGGGCTGCTCGGCATCGGCGGTTTCATGCTCTTCCAGGACATGGAAGGGCCGGAAGTCATCCTTACCCCGGACACGGGGCGTGCCTCGCCGCATCAGGACCTGACCCTGACCCTGCGCGACAAGAAGTCGGGCATCCGGTCCGTCACCGTCACGGTGAAAAAGAATTCGCATTCGCTGGTCGTGCTCGACAGCGCCTTCACCGATGGCCGCCGCGAACAGCGCGTGACCTTCAATTTGAAGGATGCGGGCCTGAAGGACGGCGCCTTCGACCTTGAAGTGCGCACGGCCGACACTTCGCTGGCCGGGTTCGGCAAGGGCAACACCACCACCCGGGTGTATCCCATGCGCCTGGACACCCAGCCCCCGCGCGTTTCGGTAAAGAGCATGCCCCCCTACGTGCGGCGCGGTGGCACCGGTTCCATCCTTTACTCGGTCAACGAGGACGTGGAACGCACCGGCGTGAAGGTGGGCGACCTGTACTTTCCGGGGTTCAAGCAGCCCAGCGGCGACTACCTGTGCTTCTTCGCCTTTCCCCACTTTCTCACCATGGCCCAATACGCCCCCGAAATCACCGCCGTGGACCTTTCCGGCAACGCCATGGCCAGTCGGCTGGTCATTCGTCCGCTGGACAGGGTGTTCCGGCATGACAACATCAACATTTCGGAAAGCTTTCTGGCCAGCAAGATGCCCGAATTCGAGCAGGACGTGCCCGGCGAGCTGAGCCCGCTGGAGCGCTTCCTGAAGGTGAACAACGAACTGCGCGCCTCCAACGAGCAGAAGCTGCTGGAAATCGGCAGGGATACCGCCCCCGCCATGCTCTGGCACGGGGCCTTCCTGCAACTGCCCAACTCGGCCACCCGCGCCGGATTTGCCGACAACCGCAGCTACCTGCACAACGGACAGAAGGTGGACAACCAGACCCACCTCGGCCTTGACTTCGCCTCGCTGGCCATGGCCGAAGTACCCGCCTCCAACAGCGGGCGCGTGGTCTTTACCGGGCATCTTGGCATCTACGGCAACCTTGTCGTCATCGACCACGGCCTTGGCCTGCAAACCCTGTACTCGCACCTCAGCGAGATTTCGGCCAACGTGGGCCAGCAGGTGAAGAAGGGCGACATCATCGGCAAGACCGGCACCACCGGCATGGCAGGCGGCGACCACCTGCACTTCGGGGTGACCATCGGCGGGGTGCAGGTGCAACCGCTGGAATGGCTGGACCCGCACTGGATCGAGGACAACGTGACGGCACGTCTGAAGTAGCGCCCACCCTGCCCGGCCACGCGGCCATGCAGGGAACGGCAATCCGAACGCATGACGGGGAGTCCGATGGACTCCCCGTTTTTTTGCTGTTCAGGGTGTTGCCCTGCAATCAGGGCAATGTGTTTCCGTACCGGGCGGCAAGGCGGAACGAGGTTCATCCAGTACTTTAAACGATGGTCGCGTTCACAGTAACCCCTGTCCCTGCTCCGTACGAAGAAGTGTGGTTTCAAATGGTTGTGCGCACGACACGTTTCGGCCTGCCCTATGGGGCTCCCCGCTGCTGCTCCAGAAATGCCTTCAGGGCCACGGCGTTGTTGCGTGCCTCGTCACGCGCCGCGTACAGCAGGGTGATCCGGCCCGGACTCGTCGACAGATGCCGCAGCAGGGCAAGGTCGGGATGTGCGGACCCGCGCAGTTCCGAATGGTAGCGTGTCTGGAATTCCTGCCACCGGGCGGGATCATGGCCGAACCAGCGGCGCAGTTCGTCGGACGGAGCCACGCCGCGCAGCCAGTGGTCGATGCGGACCTTGTCACGCGCAAGGCCGCGCGGCCAGAGCCGATCCACCAGCACGCGCATTCCGTCATCGGCGTCGTCATTCGCCGCTCCCATCTCGTACACGCGCCGCATTCGCAGTTCCGCCATGGCCGCCTCCTTGTCTGACGCTCCGGGAACACGCATTCACCTCTCAAATGCGACGCGAAACGGCCTGTGGCAAGACCGGGCAGCGGCATGCGCCCGAAGTTCGGCGGACATCTCCCGGCGTCCCGCCGTCTTTCCGCCCTCTCCGTTGCATCTGCCCGGCACGAAACGGAAAACGGGCGGCCCGAAGGCCGCCCGTCCGTACATTCCTCAACGTGAATCCGGCACGCGCGTGGCGCGCACGCCGTCTACAACGTCTACCACTTTTGGGCGCGCTGGGCCTCCAGGGCCTTGGCCTGCTCCTCGAAGCTGGCGAACCCGGCCTGGTGCAGGGCGTCGGACACGGTGCCCGCCCAGTCCCAGGTGGCGTAGATGACCGGCTTGTGGAAGGTGGCCCGGAACTGTTCCAACTCGGAGCGGTAGAACTTTTCCTTGGGGGTTTCCAGGCTTTCGCGCAGCAGTTCGTGCAGGCGGCGCAGTTCACCTTCGTACCAGTCCATCAGGTCTTCGGCCTGGGTGTACTTCTTGAGGATGTGGCCGTAGCCCTTTTCCTCCAGCAGCGCACGCAGGTTGGCCAGATGCTGGTTGCGCAGCCAGTTGCCCAGTTCCGAGGTGGGAATGTTTTCGGCCTCCACCTCGGCCATGTCCAGCTTGGTCTGGTAGTAGGTGTCGGGCACCACCGAGGCGGACACGATGCCCGCGATGGCCACCAGGCCGCGCAGGATCTTGCTGTTGGACACGCCCTGACCGCAGAAGCCCACCTTGCGGGCGCACTTCTGGCCGGTGAAGATGGTCACAAGGATGGCCCAGACCACGGCGGGGTCTTCCTCGTCGTAGATGTGGCCGAGACGCGCGTTGTCGCGGTCGGTGGCCAGCACCATCTGGGTCATGTCGTTGGAGCCGATGGAGAACCCGTCGAACTCCTCTATGAACTGCTTGGCCAGCACGGCGTTGGACGGGATTTCCGACATCTGGATCATCTTCAGCCCGTCGACGCCGCTCTTCACCTTGTGCACCTGTTCCAGGTAGCGGCGCATGGAGCGCGCTTCTTCCAGGGTGCGCACGAAGGGCAGCATGAGTTGCAGGTTGCACCCGCCGTACACGCCGCGCGCCAGCTTGAAGGCCTCGATTTCCCAGTCGTGCAGGTTGCGCGACACCCCACGGAAGCCCAGCATGGGGTTGTCTTCGATCTGCTCGAACAGGTTGCCGCCCAGCAGGTTGCGGTACTCGTTCGACTTGAAGTCGGTGGTGCGGTAAACGATGTCCTTGCCGTAGAAGGCCATGGCGAACAGGGCCAGGCCCTGCGACAGGGTCTGAACGTAGTGCTCCTTGCCGGTGCGGAACCCGCGCGAGCGGATCAGGGCGCGGATCTTGTCCGGCACGGCGCGCATGTCGTCCATTTCCTTTTGCAGGCCGCTACGCAGCCCCACTTCGTGACGCAGGCGGGCGATCTTGGCCAGGGCGTCCTGCACGGCGGGGATGTCTTCGACGCGTTCCACCTGGGCACGGATGTTGGCCTCGATTTCGGCGCGGCGCTTCACCGTATCGGGGTCGATGCCGTTCAGCAGGGCCAGCTGGTCGTCGTAGCCCATGATCACGCGCACGTGGTCTTCAAGGTCGATGGATGTCTTCAGGATGTCGATGCGGCGGGTTGCCAGTTCCACATGCTCGTCCAGCTTGTGGTCCAGTTCGCGCATCTTGCGGTGCATGACCAGCACCTGTTCGGTGCCGCGCAGGTTCTCGCGCGAGGCCAGGGCCTCGATTTCCGCCGAAAGGCCGGTTATGTGCCCCACGTACTCGCGCAGCTTCATGTCGATGGCGATGAGCCCGGCAGACAGCTGCTCGCGCAGTATCTTGGACAGACGGGAATCCAGCTCGCGCAGCTTGGCGTGCACGGCGTGGTCCAGTTCTCCGCTGTCGAAGGCTTCCAGCGCCTGCGGATGCACGCCGATGTTGCCCAGCATGAACTCCGCGCGCAGCAGGCCCACCTCGAAGTCTTCCACCTCGCGCAGGCGCGAGAGGAACATGGCCTGGCCCACGTCGGCCAGGATCAGGCCGACCTTGGTCTTGGTGGTGGGCAGCTTCGACAGGTCCATCTCGCCGCCCACTTCGCGCAGGGGCAGCATGCCGCGGTATACCCGGCCCCGGGTGCCGTCCACGGTCACTTCCTGGCCATCCAGGGCGCGCAGGATTTCCAGACGCTGGATGCCGATGACGGCGGGGATGCCCAGTTCGCGCGAGGTGATGGCGGCGTGGCTGGTGTCGCCGCCCACGTCGGCAAGGATGGCGGCGGCCACGCGCATGCCGGGCACCATGTCGGGGTCGGTGCGGTCGGCGGCGAGAATGTCGCCCTTGTTGATCTTGTTCAGTTCCAGCGCCGAGCGCAGAAACTTCACCCTGCCCTGCCCGGCCCCGCGCGATGCGCCGTTGCCTTCCAGCAGCACCTCGGCCTGGCTGGCCGCCTTCGGGTCCACCTCGCGGCGGCGCATGAAGATGGTGTGCGGGTGCTTTTCCAGCTCTTCGTTCCAGCGGGTTTCGGGGCGGGCCTGCACGAACCACAGCCGGTCGGCCGAGTCGATGCAGAATTCGGTGTCCATGATCATGTCGCCATAGGCGCGGCTGATGGCGCGCACACCCTTGGCCACCTGTTCGGCCTGGGCCAGCGAAAGCGACCAGCGGTACGCCTCGATCTCGGGCACGGAAACCTTCTTGGTGCCGCCCTTCTCGTCGTAGACGATCTTCTTGTCCTTGCAGCCCATCTGGCGGATGACCACCTCGGGCCCGTCGTCACGCTGGAAGACGTAGAACTTGTCGGGGGTGACCATGCCGCCCACCACGGCCTCGCCCAGGCCGTAGCTGGCGTCCATGCCCACCAGGTCCTTGCGGACGGTGCCCCGGCAGCCGGTGGCGGTGTCCGCGCTGAAGGCGGTGCCCGAAATGACCGGGTTGATCATGCGCATGATGCACACCGAGAGCGAGGTGTTCTCGATGGCCCATTCCTGCTTGGCCTTGATGGCGATGGATTCGTCGCCGGTGGCTTCGGCGCGGGCCTGCGCGTCCAGGATCGCCTCGCGGCGGTAGGTCATGGAACGCAGGTTGTAGGCCGATGCGCAGTCCCAGTGATAGGCGGCGGACACGCGGCTGTCGCCCACGATGTTCAGGTAGGTGTCCTGCAGGCCGGCAAAGGCCTTCTTGCGCGAGTCTTCGCCGGCGGCGGAGGAACGCACGGCCACGGGTACGTCTTCGGCGCCCGCTTCCTTGCAGATGGAGCGGTAGGCCTCGCGCACGCATTCGTCCACGGCCTTGGGCAACTCCACGCACAAGATGCCTGCCTGTACCAGCACCGAGCGTTTGCGCAGCTGGTCGATGCCTTCCGGCGAGGTCGCAAAGCCTTCCACCACGTTGTTGACGAAGGTGCGCAGCTTGATCTGGGTTTCACCGGGCTTGGCCGAAGCCTGGGCGCGGATTTCCTTTGCCAGGTTGCGAACGAACTTTTGCAGGAACTCCGAGTCCTTGTTGATCTCGGGATCGTTCCAGTCGATGCGGTTGTATTCCCTGTCCACGGTGGCGCGGACGAGCGATGCGTTGACCCTGGTTTCGTCGAGCAGCATGTGGAATGCCTGCGACGAGATGGCGCGGAACTCGGGTGCGCGGATTCCTTCCACCTGGCTGATGATGGCGGTGTTGTAGTTCTTGCCGCCGACCAGCAGCTCGGCATCGTCGCCGATGCGCACGATGTCTGCGCCGGTCAGCACCAGCTTCTTGGTGAGTTCGGAAATCTCGGCGCCAGCCTTGGCGGCCTTGGCCGCGGGCTTTTCAACCGGAGTTTTGCCCATTCGTGAATCCTCCTGTGGGGGATAGAAACGCTTGCCTGAAGGTCCGATACCCGAAAACGACGGTCTTGTCCCACGTACGCGGGGCGTGGCGGGGTCAACCGGTGGGTATCATGCAGGGGGCTGGCATGGGGTGCCGGTCTCCTTATGGGGGGTTCTCGCATCGTCGCCCGCGGTCCGTGCAAGCCGGGCCGGGCGGTGCCTGGTACAGCCGAAGGATGTATCCGCGCGCGGCCCGCAGGGGTTCCGGGGCCGCGCGCGGAATGTCTGCTTATGGATTCAAGGCTTCGCCGCAGTAGGGGCAGAAGTCGATGCCTTCCATGGTGATGGGCCGCGAGCACGCCGTGTTGGGGCAGGTGCGCGGGATGGGCCCAAGCTCCACTATCAGCTCGCCCTCGCGAACGGGCATCATCTGCTTGCTTTCGCGGTAGTCGGCGGTCTTCAGCACGCGCTTGACCATGCCGGAAACCGGGGCCAACACCGCCTTTTCCTGCTTCATGATGGAGATGTTGAACAACTCCTCGCCCTGCTTCACCACGTCGCCGGGGTGCACGTACATCACCCACAGGTCGCCGTTGCTGGGCGCGGCCACGTGCATGGGGTTGGACGGGTCGGCCTTTTCCGAGCCCTTGCCGTCGGCAATGGCGGCCTTGGCCACCTGCACCTCGCAGCTCATGAACTCGGAATCGAGCACGTAGCGCACAACGCTCATGCCCGCCTCGTTGGGGCGCGAGATGCTGAGCAGCGCCAGATGATGCGGCTTGCCGTTGGAATCGACGAAGTTCAGGTCCTCGCCGGGGGCCACGCCCTCGAACCACACGTCCAGCGGCAGGTTGTTGGGGTTGCCGAAACGTGCCCGCAACTGGATGGTCTTGATGGCGTCGCCGGGGTGGTTCAGATACAGGACGAACTCTTCTTCCGTGGGCTTGCGGCGCATGATCTCGACGTAGCCGCGCTCTTCCGCCGCCAGGTCCACGTCGGCCAGCGCATCAAGGGGCGATGCCTCGGTGCGCGAGGCGATGGCCTTCTTCCATTCGTTGCCGAAGGCGCTTTCGTACACCCAATCCGCCGGGAAGCCGAGGGGCAGCTTGCCGAAGCGGCCCAGCAGCAGGTTGCGGAAGGCGTCGTTGCAGTCCTGGTAGATGGACAGGCGCGCCTTGCGCATTTCCGCCGTCAGGTCGGTCTCGTCGTGCCGGGCCACGTGGTCCAGCACTTCCAGCAGGTAGCGCACCTCTTCTTCGCCGCCGCGCTTGTAGGCGTTGGTCACGGCCAGGAAGGCGGTGTTCCAGGTCACCTGCGAGCCGGGCGTCACGTCGTGGTAGCGCACGATCTTGCGGGTGCCCGCCAGGAACTTGAGCATGTACGGCAGAAGGTGGATGTACCCCTGCTTCATGGCCCCTTCCTGCGACGACGAGGTGGCCCCGCCGGGCATGGCGTGCTCGACCACGTCGTGGTCGATGCCCTGGAAGTACGGCGCGCAGTAGCGGTCGTAGTACGGCATGATCTGCTTGAGCACGAAGTTGCAGTCGCGGATCATGTTCTTGTTCAGGTTGGTCTTCAGGCCCAGCTCGTCCTCGATGTAGGCGGCAGTGGCCAGCACGTCGCCCTGCCCGTACGATCGCACAGAAGCGCCCAGGGCGGCGTCCACGATGTGCGCGCCCGCCTTGGCGGCGGCACCCACGGAGGGCACGAACAGACCGTCGGTGTAGTGGCGGTGGTAGTGCAGCACCAGCGAGGGCCAGCGCTTGCGCAGGGCGGAAACCAGGGCGGTCATGAACCGGGGCGGGCACATGCCCGCCATGTCCTTGAGGCCGAGGATGATCATCTTCGCGGCCTGGTCGGGACCGACCCCGGCCACGCTGCCCACCATGCGCAGCACTTCCTCGGTGACGCCGAGGTAGTGGTCCACGTCGAAGCCCTTGGCCCACGAAAGCGACAGTGCCGGTTCGAAGACCACGTCGGTGCGGTTCAGCGCAACTTCGGCGAAGGGCCGCATGTTCTCGATGTGGTTCAGGAAGTCGAAGCAGCGGATGATGTGGTGGGTGTCGCACACCATCTCGCCGGTCATGCGCATCAGGTTCCTGGGCTGCGGCTTGTAGCCCAGCACGTTGGTGGAGCGGATCAGGATCTGCTTCAGCGTCTTGGGCGCGAAGCGGTTCCATTCCTTCGCTTCCGAGAAGGGGTAGGTCATGTTGGCCAGGAGCGCCACGTGGAAGTGGGCGCCGCCGCCGTTCTCGATGGAGAAGAACCCGCAGTTGTCCAGGTACGGGCCGATCAGCGCATCTTCCGCCAGGCGGAAGCGGTTGCCGCTGTTCGACTGGGTCATGTCGCGTGGGGTGGTGTCGGTGAAGTGCACATGGCCCGCGTCGCGCAGGTAGTCCAGCAGCGCGGTGCGGTCGCCGGTGGGATACGGCGAGGGCGCGCGGCGCACGGTGCCGGGAATGTGCGGCAGCACCGGCTCGAAGCGGGGCATGCGCGGCGTTTCGCGGGTGCGGTATTCACCCAGTTGCACGTAGGGGTTGTAGCCCTTGGCCGAAACCTCGGCCACCAGCCGGGCCAGGCGCTCCGCTTCGGGGGCGAGGTCGGAGTAGCACATCAGTTCCGGCGTGTTGGCGATGAAGTTGGTGTCCAGGTCGCCCGCGCGGAACTTGGGGTGCTTCAGCACCTGCTTGTAGAACGGGATGGTGGTCTTGATGCCGCCGATGACGTACTCGCCAAGGCAGCGCTCCATGATGCCGAGCACCTTTTCCCAGCCCTGCCCGTAGGCAATGAGCAGGGACCCCGCCGAGTCGTAGTTGGACGGAAACTCGTAGCCCGCACACATGTTCGAGTCCAGGCGCACGCCGGGGCCGCCGGGCGACACGTAGCGGCTGACCAGACCCGAGTTGGGGGCGAAATGGTTCTGCGGGTCTTCGCAGTTGATGCGCACCTGCATGGCCACGTGCTGCGGCGTGGTGTTTTCCTGGGTGAAGCGCAGCCTGGCCCCGAAGGCCACGGCAATCTGCTCTTCCACCAGGTCGATGCCGTAGCGGCATTCTGTAATGCCGTGCTCCACCTGAAGGCGGGTGTTCACCTCGATCAGGTACGGCGTGCCGTCGGCGGTGACCAGGAATTCCACGGTGCACAGCGAATGGTAGCCCACCTCGCGCACCAGCATGCGCGAGTATTCCTTCAGCCGTTCGCGCAGTTCGGGGGTGATGCCCGACCACGGCGACGGCGTGATCTCGATGAGCTTCTGGTGGTTGCGCTGCACGGTACAGTCGCGTTCGTCAAAGGCGAACACGTTGCCGTACATGTCGGCGATGACCTGTATTTCGATGTGGCGCACCGAAGGCAGGTATTTTTCCACGTACAGGCGCGGGTTGCCGAACGAGGCCTGCGCCATGGTGGACGCCTTCATGAAGGCGTCGGAAAGTTCTTCCGCGCGATGGATGGCGAAGATGCCCCGGCCGCCGCCCCCGCCTTCCGCCTTCAGCATGACCGGCAGGCCGATCTCGTCGATGATGGTGCGCGCGGTGGGAATGTCCACGGCGCCTTCGGAACCGGGAACCACGGGGATGTCGAGTTTCTTCGCCAGCTTGCGGACCTGCACCTTGTTGCCGAGCAGGTTCATGGCCTCTGCCGTGGACCCGATGAAGGTCAGCCCGGCGGCCTTGCATTTGGCGGGGAAGCGTTCGTCTTCGGAGGCGAAGCCCCATCCGGGATGGATGGCAACGATGCCGCGCTGCTTGGCCAGCGCGATGATGTGATCGATGTCCAGATACGCTCTGGGGTCGGAACCGAGCAGCAGGAGCTCCTGTGCTGCGGAGGCGGCCGGAGAGGTCTTGTCGATGTCGGTGGCGGTCATGACGGCCACGGCATCGAAGCGTTCACGGATGGAGCGACAGATCCGGCGGGCCGGGATGCCCCGGTTGGCCACCAGAATCGCCTTGCCCCTCACCTCTTCCAACACCTGCTCGAAGGTCTTGATGCCCATCTAATCCTCGGTATCCTGGCTGTCCGGCCCGCAACGGGCGACCGGAATTGACGTGCGCGCATGCGCGGGGCGCATGGAATACGGATCACGAAGGTATGGGCGTGATGCTGCCGGAGCGGAGTATGTGTTCCCTGCCCGAAATGACAATCCGCAGGCCCCCCTGCGGTTCGAGTCCAAGAATCCTGCCCGGACAGTCACCCACTTCGCCACCGTGAACCACAACCCCACGGCCTACCCAGGCAAGATGCTTTTCCGCGCACGATACGAAATCGGCCCCACCGGCGCGTAGAACTTGCGCTTCATAGCAGAAACGTGAATCTTCCACAAGATGGCGCCACAGCGTCAACGGCGTGGCGGAAATGCCACGGTCGGCCAGGCTTGCGGCGGGTACCGCCCAGCCCTGGCGTAGCGCCTGGGGCGGTGGCGCCGATACCACGTTGATGCCGATGCCCGCCAGCACCACCCCGCGTTTTTCCTCTATCAGCATGCCGCCCACCTTGGCATCGCCCAGCAACAGGTCGTTGGGCCACTTGAGCTGCACGGGCACGCCCAGCGCGTTGAAGGCTTCCGCGAACAGGCAGCCCAGGGCGATGGCTGCCGCCTCGGTGGCGAACACTCCGGCGGCGGGCAGGCGCAAGGCCGCATAGATGTTGCCCGGCGGCGATTCCCACGGGCGGCGCAACTGGCCGCGCCCGGCCCGCTGCGATACGGCCAGCACCGTCCCCCATTCCGGCAAGGCACCGGCGGCGGCAAGGGTGTGGGCCACATCCAGGCTCGAGGTGCATGGTCCGCACACGATCACCGGCGGGAGAGCATTGGCAGACGCGGACTGCGAGGAAGATGCGATGAATTCGACTGATGGGCCACTGTCTGGCCGCGTCGCCAGCATGGGCACGCTGCCGAGGCTTGTGGGCACGAAACCGGGGAGAGCGGCAAAGTCCTCGTTCCAGCCGGGCAGGCCGCGCAGAACTTCGGGCGGCAGCGGGTCGGCCATCCACCGGGCGTCGTCGGCAGGCTGGCCGGTGGCCGCGCCGGACGAAGGTTCGGCAGACGGCAGGGGCAGCCCTTCGCGCAACAGATGCACAACAGGAGCGCCCTGCCCCTTCCGGCTGGCGGCAGACTGCGAGGCGGCGTAGGTGCGGTCTGGCTGGGTATTGCTGCGGGACATGGCACCTCTGGGCATGGCCTTTCCGGCCATGTGCAGGAATTTTCCGTGGGGATGAGACCTTGCGAACCCGGACGCATTTCCGTCCGGGCTGAAATCGGCTAGGCTCATCCCCATGAAGACGTACCTCGTGGGCGGAGCCGTGCGCGACCTGTTGCTGGGCAGGCCGATACACGACCATGACGTGGCCTTTGAAGGTGATGCGGCGTGTTTTGTACGGCAGAACCCCGGTGCCCGCAAGGTTGGCCGCGACGTTGACGTGTACCTGCTGGACGGCGTGGAGCACATGCCCTTGCGCGGCACGCTGGATGAAGACCTGGCCGCCCGCGACTTCACCATCAATGCCCTGGCGCTGGCCGAAGCGGGAGTGTTGCATGCCCACCCGCAGGCGTTGCGCGACCTTGCGGACCGCGTGCTGCGCCCGGCATCACCCACGGCGCTGGCCGACAGCCCGATCAGGGCCTTTCGCGCCGCGCGCTTTGCCGCGCAGTTTCCCGATTTTTCAGTGCACGCGGAAACGCTGGACCAGATGCGGGCCGTGGCACAACGCGGTGCGCTGGCCACCCTGCCCGCCGAGCAGGTGTGCCGCGAAACCCTGAAGGCCCTGGCCGCCCCCTGCCCCGGCCGCTACCTGAAGGTGCTGCACGCGGGCGGATGCCTGCTGCCGTGGTTTGCCGAACTGGCCGGGGCCGATGGAGTGCCCGCCGGACCCGCGCGCTACCACAGCGGGTCGGTGCTGGACCATGTGGCGCGGGTCATGGACATGGTCGCCGTGCTGGCCGGGCCTGTGTCCCGTGTCGGGGACCACGCGTCATCGCCTTATCTGGAGACTTCCCCCGCGGCGGATGGCGCGATCGGGCATACCCGCTCCGCGCAACAGCCCCCGCCCGAACTGGCAACCTGGATGGCCCTGTGCCACGACCTTGGCAAGGTGACCACGGCGGCGGACGTGCTGCCGCATCATTACGGACACGAAGATCGTGGTGCGCCGCTGGCGCGTGCCATGGGGGTCCGGCTGTCCATGCCCACCCGGTTCATCGAGGCGGGCGAGGCTGCGGCCCGGCTGCACATGCGTCTGGCCCGGCATGGGGAACTGCGACCCGGCACCCGGGTGGACCTGTTGCTGGCACTGCACACACGCGGCCTGCTGCCCGCCATGCGACTGCTGGTGCTGGCCGATGGTACCGGCAAGGGCAGAGGTACCGGCCCGGACTGCGCGTTGCGGCAGCCGGAAGGTGCTGCCCCCGCCCTGAACAGGGATGACGCCGCCGTTTCAGGAGAAGAATCCCCGTCTTCGTCCACCCCCGTTGATCCGCTTGCCCCATATGATCCGCCCCCCATCCCCGAGGCCTGCCTGGCCCGGCTGGAAATGCTGCGCCAGCGCACCGAGGCCGAACTTGCCGTGCTGCTGGCCGTCAAGCTGCCGCCGGACCTGTGCAACAAGGGCGCGGCCTCTGGTGTGCACCTGCGCGAATTGCGCTGCATGGCCCTTGCCCGGCTGGATGAACGCACCGGCACAACGATCGACTGACCGGGCGGCCCGTCCGGACTGGCCAAGTCGCGCCGTCCGGACAGATTGGACCTTCCGGGCAGGCATTGCCGTCCGGGTGGTCTGATCCGTTCTGGCGTCCGGGCAGGCAGTGGGCTGTCGCCCTGCCCTCCCTTCCCCCCTCCCAGAAAATGCAAAAGGCCCGGCGACATATGCCGCCGGGCCCCGTATGCGTCAGTCTGCGTCGGTTGGAGAGCCGCTTCGACTAGCCCTTGAAGGCCTTTTCGAAGTTGGGCACCACCTGCTTCTTGCGGCTCATCACGCCGTCGAGCCACACCGACTTGCCTTCGGCCTTCACGCCGAACGCCTTTTCGACCATGGAGGCGTCGTCCGAAACGATCAGCATTTCGGAACCTTCCTTCATGATGTCGGTCAGCAGCAGGAACACCGAGTGACGGCCTTCGCCCTTCACCTTGGTGATTTCTTCGTACAGGCCGGCCTTCACGGGCTCGAGGATGGACAGGTCCACCACTTCCAACTGGCCGATGCCGACCTTCTTGCCGCCCATGTCGAAGTCCTTGTAGTCGCGGAAGACCAGGTCCTTCATGGACGCGCCTTCAACGGCGGACTTCACCTTGAACATTTCCATGCCCAGGGCCATCACGTCGGCCACGCCCGCGATCTTGGCAAGGGCTTCGACAGCCTTCTTGTCTTCGGGGGTGCAGGTGACGGACTTGAACATGACGGTGTCGGACAGGATGGCGCACAGCAGGCCGCCGGCGATGGCCTTGGGCACTTCGATGCCGTAGAAGTCGTACATCGCCTTGATGACGGTGCAGGAACAGCCCACAGGCCACACCCACATTTCCAGCGGGTTGGAGGTGGTCACGTCGCCCAGCTTGTGGTGGTCGACCACGCCGAGCAGTTCGGCGTCGGACAGGTCGGCGGGCAGCTGCGCACGCTCGGTGGTGTCAACCAGGATGACCTTCTGGCCAGCCACGGAGGTCACCACTTCGGGGGCCTTCAGGCCGAACTTGCCGAGGACGAATTCGGTTTCGGGGGTGCAGGCACCCTGCGCGACGGGCTTGGCTTCGATGCCGCGCTTGGTCATCAGGTCGGCAACGCCGATGGCGGCGATGATGGAGTCGGTATCGGGATTCATGTGACCAAGAACAAGAGCTGCCATGTCGGTTTTCCTCCGTTGCATGTGGCATTGGGGTTTGGTGCTGCGAGTAGCTCGCATGCTGCTGCGAAATTGTTTGTGCCAAATAGCACAAACATTCCCGGCTGCCAAGTACCCCTCGCCTTCGCACGGTCAATTTCCGGTGACGAATGTGAATCAGATGAACGAAGCCGCCGACGCGGCCAGCAAGGCCAACGCAAAGGCCACATAGGCCCGGCGCAGGCGCAGGGCCAGCATGCCGCCCATGGCTCCCACGAACCACACATGCCCCCACGCAATGCCGGGAACTGCCGGAAGATGACCGATATAGTTGGACATCAGCTCGATAGTTCCCACAAGCACAAGCAGGCACACACAAAACAGGCCCAGGTTCAGCGCAAACAGTTCGCCCAGCGAGCGCACCATGATGCGCCACAGGGGCGAATCGCCCTTGCCGGAGTGTTCCGCCATCCTGCCCCAGTGCAACAGGTCGGTGTATTGCTGGTTGCGCCAGCGCCGGTGCAGGTATTCCACATGCGCGCCGGCAAGGGCGGCGGGCAGTGCGAGCAGCACGGGAATGGCCAGCTGCCCGGCGGATTCCAGGCCGAAGTGCCCGGCAACGCTCAGGGACAGCAGCAGGGAGATGATGGAATTGGGGGGAATGTAGGTACCGGCGGGAAACAGATCGAGCCAGAACAGCTCAAGAAAGATGGCGATGTGCATGGAAAGCCCCCACTCGCCGGTCATGACGGCCCACAGAAAGCCGATGGCGAGCGGGCGTTCCAGAAAGCCCAGGTTCAGCGAAAAGCGCAGCAGCGAAAAAACGGCAAAAAAAAAGCGATGGGCAGCGCCAGGGTGAGCACGGGAAGGAAATCGGTCATGACCACCCCTTTATCTGCACCGGTTCGTTGGGTACGCACCGAAAGTCCAGGGACACGGAGTGGCGGTTGAAGAAGCGCAGGCAGGCCTCGTCATCGTCCGAAACGGAAACATGCGCGCACAACTGTTTCTTGCCTGGGGTGTAGTGCAGGTTGCCGATGTTCAGGGTGCTCATGCCCACTCCCGCATCGAAGGCACGGCGAGCGTCTGCGCACGTGGCGAAGAGCACGAGCGTGTCGTGCCCGTCGTCCGCGCGCCCGGTACAGTACTGGGCCAGTGCGTCCACCCGCACGAAGTGCACTTCCACCCGGCCGGGAATGGCCAGCGAGACGATCTGCTGTTGCAGGTCGTCCGCCGCCAGGGCGTCATTGGCCACCAGCAGGCGCCGCGCCCCCGTATAGGGCAGCCACGCCTCGATGATCTGGCCGTGCACCAGGCGGTTGTCTATGCGGAACCAGAGCATGACCCTACCCGTTCTTGACCCGGCTGCGCAGCAGTTCGCCCGCCGCCACGATACCCTTGGTGCCAGCGTCGCGCGCATCGCGTGAAAGGGCGGCCAGGTCGCCGTCGCGCCCGCCGAACACCTTGAGCAGCATGGGCAGGTTGACGCCGGTCAGCACTTCCACGTTGCCCTTGCCCAGCAGGGCCAGGCTGAGATTGGTGGGGGTGCCGCCGAACATGTCGGTAAGGATCATCACCCCGCGCCCGGTATCCAGGCGTTTCACCGCTTCGTTCAGGCGTTTGACCGTCTCGTCCACTTCCAGTGAGACGTCCACGCTGATGGAGGCGCAATCCTGCACCGGGCCGAGGATGAATTCGGCGGCGCGCAACAACGCCGCGCCGTAGTCGGCGTGGGTCACCAGAATCACGCCGATGCGCGATTCCGGGGCGGACTGGCCGTCGCCGGGCTTGCTGCTGTTGCCTTGGGCAACGTTTCCTGTCCCCTTGCGGGACTGCCCTGCTTGCTGCTGTTCGGTGGTGGACATGCTGGTGCGTTCAGGCCGAGCCTGTGTGGTTGGGGCAAGGTGCGGGGACGGCATGCCGTCCGGTGAAATTCCGGGCCGATGTGCCACGGCATCAGGTTCTGGCAGGACTCCGACGGAAACATCGCATCCTTTCGTTCAACCCAGTTCCATGTGGCGGTGCTCTATCGATACGGCATAATCAGATTTTTTCAAGGCGCGAAGCAGGGCCTCCGCCACCGAGACCGAACGGTGCCGCCCGCCGGTGCAGCCAATGGCGATGGTCAGGCGGTAGCGTCCTTCCGCCTCGTACTGGGGCAGCAGAAAGTGCAGAAAGTCCAGAAGCTTCGCCAGAAAGGCATCGCCGTGCCCCGCTTCCAGCACGTATTTGGCCACCGGCTCGTCCAGGCCGGACAACGGGCGCAGATCTGGCACGAAATAGGGATTGGGCAGAAAGCGCAGGTCGAACACCAGATCCGCGTCGGCGGGCACGCCGTACTTGAACCCGAAGGTGACGATATTGATGCGCAGGGAGCGGATGCGCCCCTGGATGGAACTCCACTTCTTCTGGATGACCCGGCGCAGGTCGTGGATGGAATAGCTGGAGGTGTCCACAACGAGGTCGGCGGTTTGGCGCACCGGGGCAAGGCGCAGACGCTCCTGCTCCAGAGCCTGTTCCAGCCCCATGCCTTCGCTCTCCAGCGGGTGCGGGCGGCGGGTGGTGGCATAGCGCCGGTTGAGCACGGCGGCGTTGGCCTCTATGAACACCATCGCGGGGCGCACGCCCATGCCCTGCAACCGTTCCAGCGACTTTTCCAGATTGCGCACGAAATTGCTCTCGCGCAGGTCCATGCCCAGCACCAGGCCCTGATAGTGGGACAGCGCCTCGCGGTTCAGGATGGTGACCATCTGCGGGGCAAGGCTGGCGGGCAGGCCGTCCACGGTAAAGTAGCGCAGGTCTTCCAGCACGTTGAGCACCGTGCTCTTGCCTGCGCCGGACAATCCGGTGACGATGATGACGGGAAAGTCGGGGGCTGCCACCAGGCTGCCCGCATCGGCACCCCTGGCGGTTGCTGCGGAGCCGGTGGCGCCAGATGAGGTAGACGAGGCAGATGAGGTAGACGAGGCAGACACCGGGGCGGACGATGTATCGGGTGGCGAGGCCTTGGTGGGCATGGCGGACTCCTCGGGCGGCCCGTGCCGGGTGCCGTTTCAGGGGGCGCGATGGCTGCGCGCCGACAACTGCGTGGGGGATGTGCGCGGCACGCCCCGGCGGGGCGCGGTGCTCCGCCCTGCCCTGACGTTCCGGCGGGTGCCGTGTGTCAGGCGGTACGCGTCAGGTCGTACGCATGAGGGCCGTGAAGGCCTTGCCGTCCGGGGCGTCGATCATGGCGCGGCGAAACTGCGGGTCCTTCAGCAGGCGCGAAATATGGGCCAGGATGCGCAGGTGCATGCCCGCCACCTGTTCCGGGGCCAGCACCAGGAAAAAGAGGTGGCAGGGCTTCATGTCCAGCGCGTCGAAGTCGATGCCCGTCACGCTACGCCCCACGGCCACCACGATGTCGCTGATGTTTGCCAGCTTGCCGTGGGGGATGGCCACGCCGTCGCCTATGCCGGTGGTGCCCAGCGATTCACGGTCGTGCAGCACGCCCAGCGCAACGGCGGCATCCACTTCGGGATGCCGCCGTACCACGGCCTGCACGAGTTCCGCCAGCACCTCTTTCTTGGTGCCGGCGGAGAGCTCGGGCAGGATCAGATCATCGTGAAGATACTCCGAAAGCCTCATGTATGGTGCCTAGACGACCGGATCGATAAGGCCGAAATCGCCGTTGCGACGCCGGTAGATGATGTTGATGCGCTCCACCTCGGCGTTCAGGAACACCAGGAACTCGTTGTCGCTCTGGTCGAGCTGCATGGCCGCTTCATCCACGTGCATGGGCTTGGGGGCGAAGTGGTCGGTGCCGGTGATGGTCCGTTCCTCGCCTTCGCCCACGGTGCCGAAGGTGAACACGTCGATGCCCTTGCCCAGCTTGTCGGACTGCACGGAACGGCGACGGTCCTTCTGCTTTTCGACCTGCTTGCGCAGCTGCGATTCCAGCTTTTCCAGCACCAGGTCGATGGTGGCGTACATGTCTTCCGACTGTTCGACGGCGGAGAACGTAAAGCCGTCGCCGGTCATCTGCACTTCCGCCTTGTGGCGGAACTTGTCGACGGAAAGGTTCACCTGCATTTCCAGGGCGGACTTGCCGACGAACCGGCCAAGCTTTTCAAGACGGCGGCGGGCGTACTTCTTCAGGTGGTCGGAGGGTTCGAAGTTCTTGAAGGTGAAGGCGATGTTCATACGCTCCTCCTGTGGTGAGAGGGGGAATGCGGCGCGCGGCCCGCACTCGGGGTGCTGCTGCCGGGGGGCGCCGCCGGAGACGGAGCCGCCCTGCGCCAGGTACGGCGCGGGACCTTGGCTGTCAGAACAGTTCCTTCCGCTTGGAAGAGGAGGGAATGTCCATGGCAGTACGATACTTCGCAACGGTCCTGCGGGCAATATTGACTTTGAGCTGATCCTTCAGAATTTCGCCGATGCGCTCGTCACTCAGCGGTTCGCGCGGGTCTTCGTCGGCAATCAGCTTCTTGATCAGCGCCTTGACGCTCTCGGAACCCACCTGGCTGCCATCGTCCAGTTCCAGCGCGCTGTTGAAGAAGAACTTCAACTCCATGATGCCGTGCGGCGTGGCCACATACTTGCTGGTGGTAATGCGGCTGACGGTGGATTCGTGCATGCCGATGTCGTCGGCGATGTCCTTCAGGATGAGCGGCTTCAGGCGCGAAACGCCGTCCTCGAAAAAGCCGCGCTGGTACTTCACGATGGATTCCACCACCTTGTACAGCGTGCGCTGGCGCTGGTACAGGCTCTTGATGAGCCAAGAGGCGGAGCGCATCTTTTCCTGAAAATATTCGCGCTCGCCCGCAGATGCAGCCGCCGCGGCGGACCGCTCGTACATGGTGCTCAGTTGCAGGTGCGGCAGGCCGTCCTCGTTGAGCATGATGATGAAATCGTCGTCGTACTTGTAGACGTACACGTCGGGGCTGACGAACTGCGGGTCGCCGCCGCCGTAGCTGGCGCCGGGCATGGGGTCCAGGGTCTGGATGAGGTCCAGGTACTCCTTCAAATCCTCCATGGTCAGACGGAACTTTCGCAACAGCGGCTTGTAGCGGCGCTTTTCCAGATCTTCCAGGTGGTCGCGCACCAGTTCCACCAGCACCTTGTCGCGCGTGTAGCCCAGCACCTCTATCTGCACCAGCAGGCATTCCTGCGCCGTGCGCGCGGATACCCCCACGGGGTCGAAGCGTTGCACGGCGTGCAGCACCGGTTCCACCTCGCCGGGGAGCACGCCCGCCATTTCGGCGATGTCTTCCACCGTGGCGTGCAGATAGCCGGATGACGCGATGTTGCCGATGATCACCTCGCCGATGTCCTTCTGGCGCTCGGTCAGCGAGGACAGGCGCAACTGCCACATCAGGTGCCCTTCCAGCGAGGGCTTGGCAGCGTAGCGCGCCTCGAACGAGGTCATTTCCTCGGGCATCTCCGATTCGCGCACCGTGGACTGGCGGCTGGTGCTGGCGAAGTCGCCAAGGTAATCTTCCCAGTCGGCATCGCGTGCGATTTCACGGTCATAGGCGACGTCGGCAGCTGCGGTGGCGGTTTCGCGCGGGTCAGGAGTCTCGACCTGCGGCCCTTCGTCCTGAGCTTCCTCCAGAAACGGGTTTTCCAGCATCTCCTGCTGCACCGTCTCGACAAGCTCCAGCCGCGAAAGCTGCAACAGCCGAATGGCCTGTTGCAGCTGCGGCGTCATCACCAATTGCTGGGTGAGCTTGAGCTGTTGCCTGAGTTCCAATGCCATGCGTGGACAACCCCTATGACCTTGCACCGTGGCCGAACGGCCTTGCGCTGTGGCCCTTGTATCCTTGCGTTGGGGCCGAACGATATGACGACGCAACACGAAGTGCGACGACAAGCAAGAAACGGCCCACTGTGGAAATGTGTTCCCTTCCCCAAGAGGTTAGGGAAACCATGCCACAGAAGCAAGAAGTATGCAACCGCTGTCGCCAGTACGTCGCGATACTTCCGGGCACCTTTCGTCCCCCTGCCCACGGCCCCGAAAAAGGGCGGTGGCCACAACGGTTACGGCGCCCCCCGCAATGCGGAAGGCGCCGTGAACATGAACGCGTTGCCGTCGCACATGGCGAAGCGGCCACAACGGGCAACAAGCAAGGCCCGGACTACAGCGAAAAGCCTTCTCCCAGGTACACGTCCCGCGCGCGCGGGTTGTCCACGATGTGCGTGGGGGTGCCTTCCAGGATCACCTCGCCTTGGTGCACCAGGTAGGCCCGGTCACAGATGTGCAGGGTTTCTCGCACGTTGTGGTCGGATATGAGCACCCCGATGCCTCTGTTGCGCAGGCCGGTGATGAGTTGCTGGATGTCGTCCACGGCCAGCGGGTCGATGCCCGCGAACGGCTCGTCCAGCAGGATGAACTTGGGTTCGCGGATCATGGACCGGGCAATTTCCAGCCGCCGCCGCTCACCGCCGGAAAGGTGCAGGGCCACGGAATTGGCCAGGTGGGTGATGCCGAAGTCCTCCAACAGCATGTCGCCGCGTTCCTTCTGCTGCGCCTTGGAGAGCCCGGTGTGCTCCAGAATCATCTGAAGGTTCTGGCGCACGGTAAGGCGGCGAAAGATGGAGCTTTCCTGCGGCAGGTAGCTCAGCCCCACCCGTGCCCGCTCGTGCAGGGGCCAGTCGGCGATGTCGCGGCCATCAAGCTCTACCCGTCCAGACGTCGGCTTGATGATGCCGATGAGCATGTAGAACGTGGTGGTCTTGCCCGCGCCGTTGGGGCCCAGCAGGCCCACGGTCTCGCCCTGGGTCACCGTCAGCGATACGCCGCGCACCACTTCGCGCTGGCCGAACTGCTTGTGCAGGTCTTCTCCGCGCAGCACCGAGCTCACTGGGCAGCCCCCTTGGGGGCGGCATCGCCGGCGGTGTCCTTGGTCTCCTTGGCGTCCTTGCCGTTGCCCTTGCCGTTGTCCTTGGATTCGCCGAGGGGGTTCACGTCGCCGGACGAGGTGAACACCGCCTGGACCCGCTTGGTGGAGGTGCCGCGTACTTCGCTGCGGTTCTCGCGGGTGTAGAAGGTGATGACGTCACCTTTGATACTGTTCTCGCCCTCGTGCAGCACGGGGTTGCCTTCCATGACCAGCACGGCGTTGTCCACGGTGTAGGTGGCCTTCTCGCATTCACCGGTGCGGTTCTCGCGCTTCATGCGCACATTGCGTTCAGCCACCATGCGGTCGATCTCACCCGCGTCCATCCCGCCCGGACCAGCCGGACCAGACGGGGCAGACGCATCAGCCCCCTGCCCCGCCCCGGCCTTGCCGGGCTTGGCCGCCTTCTTGCGCAGGTGCAGGGTAATCTTTTCGGCCCACATCTCGAAGTCGGGCCGCTGGACGTACACGTCGCCCTCGAAGATCACCACCTGGCCCTTGGCGTCGTACTGCATGCGGTCGGACTTGACGGCGGTGGGCACGTCGCGACGCACCTCGGTGGCGGACTTGGCGTCCGCCGCCACGGCAGGGGCCACGGCGGGAACGGAAAAGGTCAACAGCAGCGCCACGCACAGCGCGGAGCGGATGCCGGTATGTCTCATTGCCTGGTCTCCTGCTTGGTTGACTTGGAAGCGCCCGCGCCCTGCTGCGCGGCCTTGGCAGCCGGAGATTTCTGGACCGGTGCCTTCTTGTCTGGTGATTTCTTTTCAGGCGACTTCTGCACGGTTTTCTTTTGCACGGCGGCCTTCTGCGGGATTGCCTTCTGGGAGGATGCCTTGGGAGACGTCTGGGGAGCGGCGACCTTGCCCGGACCGGGCTGACCGCTGCCGTCGCCCGCATGCGGGGCAAGCAGCATGCTCACGCCGTCGCTGCCGCGCAGCACGTCGTTGGTCATGTCCCACTCCAGCCTGGTGGCGTTGCCCGAAAGACTCTGCCCCTCTATGCGCGCCCCTTCCGGAAAATACATGGTGCGGCTGGTGCCGTTGTAGACCATCAGCCTGGCGAACAGTTCATGGCGGTCATGGGTGGCATGCACGTCGTCCCACATGCGCATCATCTGGGCCTGTTGCTGCACTTCGCCCTTCTTGGCCAAAATGCGCACCTGCTTGCCGCCGTCCATCTGGTAGACGATGTCGGGACTGTCCACGTCGATGATGTTGTTGCTCTGGCGCAGCTGGGCCCAGGTAGCCTTCAGCCGCCACAGCTCGATGCCCTTTTCGCCCTGCACCAGTTCGATGCCCTTCATGGCCACGCCCACGGCCTCTTCCAGCGTGGCGGGATCAACGTCGCCACCGGAAATGGCCGTTTCCAGCGCCTTGCGCATCCCGGCCTGCCAGCGCCACGCGGCGGCACCGCCGACAACCAGCACCACCAGTAGCAAAAGCAACAGCGTACGGCGTCTCATGCCTGCTCCGGCCAGCTTTCCAGCATGCGGTCCAGCAGCCCCTGCTCTGCCAGCAGAAAGCGAATGGCCTCGCGCACCGCGCCGTGCCCGCCGTTGGCGGCGGTCACGTAGCGGGCCAGGGCCTTGACCTCGGGCTGGGCATTGGCCACGGCCATGGGCAGCCCCACCAGCTTCAGGGGGCCGAAGTCCACCCAGTCGTCGCCAAGGTAGGCCACCTGCGACCATTCAAGATTGTACTTGCGGCGAATACCGTCGATGCACTCCGACTTGTGCAGGAAGCCCGCGTGGTAGTCTTGGATGCCCAGGCTGCGGATGCGCGCTTCCACCGCGCCGGAGGCAAGCCCGGTGATCACAGCAACGGTGATGCCCGCTGCCTGCGCCAGCTTGATGCCCAGGCCGTCCTGCACGTTGAAGCGCTTGGTCACCCGGCCTTCGTCGTCATAGTACAGGCCGCCGTCGGTCATCACCCCGTCCACGTCCAGCACCAGCAGCGAAATGGACCGGGCCAGGTCTTCAGCACGCATACGGCAGACTCCAGAGGGCGGCAAAGTCGCGCAGCAGCGGTGCCAACTTGTCCAGCGGCCAACTGTTGGGGCCGTCGCACAGGGCATGGTCCGGGTCAGGGTGGGTTTCCAGAAACACTCCGTCCACACCGGCGGCCACGGCGGCGCGGGACAGCATGGGTACGAAGCGGCGGTCGCCGCCGGAAGAGGTGCCCTTGCCGCCGGGCAGTTGCACGGAATGGGTGGCGTCGAACACCACCGGCACGCCATAGCCTTGCATGATGGGCAGCGAGCGGAAATCCACCACCAGATTGTTGTAGCCGAAGCTGGCCCCGCGTTCCGTCAGAAGGATGCGGTTGTTGCCGGTGGAGCGCAGCTTGTCCAGCGCGGGGGCCATGTCCCACGGGGCCACGAACTGGCCCTTCTTGACGTTGACCACCCGGCCCGTCTGGGCGGCGGCCAGCAACAGGGCGGTCTGGCGGCACAGGAAGGCGGGAATCTGGAGCACGTCGGCCACTTCGGCCACGGGCTTCGCCTGTTCCGGCTCGTGGATGTCGGTGACAACGGGCAGGCCGGTTTCCTGCTTGATGCGGGCCAGCCATTCCATGCCGCGCACAAGGCCGGGGCCGCGAAAGCCGTCCAGCGACGTGCGGTTGGCCTTGTCCCACGAACTCTTGAACACGACGAACAGCCCGGCGGCCTCGGCCGCCTCGCGCACGGCGTGGGCGGTATCCAGGGCCAGTTCCAGGCTTTCAAGGGCACACGGCCCGGCGAAAATGAACCGGCGCGCGCGCAGGCGTTCGTACAGGGCGTCCGGCGTCATGCCGCCAGAGGCGGTAGCCAAGGTGGTGCTGGGTGATTCGGGATGCATGGTTCTCCGTGGCGGATGAGGGCGCGGCGGACCGGCCTGCCTGACCGGATGCGGCAAATGTGGCCGCATGGGGTGCGCGCGGGCGGTGCGCTTCGGAAATATGCCGGGTAACGGCTGGTCGGGCAGGACGGAAGCGGCGTGCTCCCCTGCCCCGCCGGACGCTTCTACCATCAGTCGACACCTTTCGCCACATCGGGTTGTCGATGCCCCGGCGAAAGGTGGAAGCATCTCCTGCGAAAGGCGGCCTTCGGGCTGGCCCAAGGGGGCTGTGCCCCCGCAAGTGCCAGAATAGTAACAATGCGACGGATTGCCGCCGCGTCAAGAGTGCGCGAAAAAACAGCTGCCCGTGCCCATGGATACCCGCACGGGCAACCGCGCAAGCCCCCCACGCCGCAACACGTCGCCCTCACAGAAGGCAACGCGCCTTCCACCGGGGAAGGCGCGTTGCCTTGTATCCGTGATGTGCGCCGACGACGCGCTACTTGCCCTTCTTGCCGCCCATGGCTTCCTTCTTGGCCGCCTTGATGAATTCGCGGAACAAGGGGTGCGGGCGCATGGGGTTGGACTTGAACTCGGGGTGGAACTGGCAGCCCAGGAACCACGGGTGGTCGGGCAATTCCACGATTTCCACCAGTTCGCCGTCGGGCGAAAGACCGCTGAACACCAAGCCCTTTTCGGCCATGGCCTCGAAGTAGGACTTGTTGAATTCGAAGCGGTGACGATGGCGTTCGTCCACGCGCTCGGCGCCGTAGGCGTCCCACGCCCTGGTGCCGGGCACCACCACGCAGGGGTACGCGCCAAGGCGCAGCGTGCCGCCCTTGTCGCTGGAGGCATCGCGGCGTTCCACCGCGCCCTTGCGGAAGTCGTACCACTCGGTCATCAGGTAGATGACCTTGTTGTCGGTAAGCTCGTTGAATTCTTCGGAGTTGGCGTCCGCAAGGCCCAGCACGTTGCGGGCGTATTCGATGACCGCGCACTGCATGCCAAGGCAGATGCCGAAGAAGGGAATCTTGTGCTCGCGCGCGTGGCGGATGGAGCGGATCTTGCCTTCCACGCCGCGATGCCCGAAGCCGCCCGGCACCAGGATGCCGTCGCAACCGGCCAGCTTTTCGGCCACGTTGGCCTCGGTGATCTCTTCCGAGTTCACGTAGCGCAGGTTCACCTTTACCTTGTTGGCCACGCCGCCGTGGATCAGCGCCTCGTGCAGGCTCTTGTACGCCTCCTTGAGGTCCACGTACTTGCCCACGATGCCGATGGTCACCTGACCTTCCGGATGCGAGCAGGTGTGGATCAGCGTCTCCCACGACTCCAGGTTGGCGTTCTTGGCGGGCAGGCGCAGCATGATGGCGATCTTCTGGTCGAAGCCTTCTTCATAGAAGCGCAGCGGCACCTCGTAAATGTTGTCCACGTCCACCGACGAGAACACGGCGTCCTGGTCCACGTCGCAGAACAGGGCGATCTTGCGCTTGAGCTCTGCGCTGATGGCCTTTTCGCAACGGCACAGGATGATGTCGGGCTGGATGCCGATGGAGCGCAGTTCCTTGACGCTGTGCTGGGTGGGCTTGGTCTTGTGTTCGCCCGCGGCCTTCAGGTAGGGCACCAGCGTCAGGTGGACGTACAGGCAGTGGTCCTTGCCGAGGTCGCCGCGCAACTGGCGGATGGCTTCCAGAAAGGGCAGGCCCTCGATGTCGCCCACGGTGCCGCCGATTTCGATCAGCGCCACGTCGGGCTCGTCCTCGGCCAGGCCGAGGATGGCGTTCTTGATCTCGTCGGTCACGTGCGGGATGACCTGCACGGTGCCGCCCAGGTAGTCGCCCCGGCGTTCCTTGGTGATGACGCGGTTGTAGATGGACCCGGAGGTGTAGTTGTTCTTCTGCGACAGCGACTCGCCAAGGTACCGCTCGTAGTGTCCAAGGTCGAGGTCGGTTTCCGCGCCGTCATCGGTGACGTACACTTCGCCGTGCTGAAACGGATTCATCGTGCCGGGGTCGACGTTGATGTAGGGGTCGAGCTTCTGGATGGTTACCTTGAGTCCACGGGCCTTCAGCAGCGCCCCGATGGAGGCGGCGGCCAGCCCCTTGCCGAGCGAGGACAGCACGCCCCCGGTGATGAATATGAACTTGGTCTTCATGAAACTCCTGCCTGAGTGACTGGTTGCTCTCGCTCGCGGCGCGCAGACCTTGCCGCACGCCCGTTACAGCGCTCGCCCTTCGGTTGACGCGATACGCAAAAAAACGCCATCAGGACCTTATGCCACATTTTCGGCATGAAGGTCAGCCGTTGACGTGATGTACCACTGGAACGTAATATCGACGGTCCCGGCTATCCCCAGCGCACGGCAGCATTGCCGAAGCGCCTGAAACAGCGGGCGCAGGACAGCGGAAACGGTTCGGGCACGGCCCCCGTTTCCGCAGTGTCGTTCAGGCGTCCGAAAACTTTTCCGGCCACTTTCGCGGAAACGTCCTTGACGGGCAGGCCCCATCCGGGCATGCGTCCCCACAGGTCGCAAGGACATGGGGCATGCCTTGGCATGTTCCAGACATGCCGGGGGGCATGCCCGGCAACAACCGGACGGCGCAGCGCTGACGAGTAGCTAGTCGAGGCACATCCCCCTGTCAAGACTGTCAGGACAGACAAGAAACCCATCGAGGAGCAGCGCATGGCGCAGGTGAACACGCTGGTCATCACCGGCTACGGCACGAACTCGCACGAGGAATCGGCCCACGCGGCCCGCCTTGCCGGCGCAGACCGGGCCGATGTGGCGCATTTCGCCGACATCGTGGCCCGCAGGATCAGGATCGAGGACTACAACTTCATCGTCTTTCCCGGCGGCTTTCTGGACGGGGACGACCTGGGCGCGGCCCATGCTGCCGCGCAGCGCTGGCTGCACCTTTCCGACGCCGACGGACAGGCCCTGCTGGACCGCCTGAAGGAATTCGTGGCCCGGGGCGGCCTGGCCATCGGCATCTGCAACGGCTTTCAGCTGCTGGTAAAGCTGGGCCTGTTGCCCGCGCTGGACGGCAAGTACTTCGAGCGGCAGGTGTCGCTGGGCCACAACGATTCGGCCCGCTACGAAGACCGCTGGGTAACCCTGAAGGTGAACCCTGCCAGCCCCTGCGTGTTCACCAAGGGCATCGAGACGCTGTACGTGCCCGTGCGCCACGGCGAAGGCAAGCTGGTGCCGCTGGACGACGAGGTGATGCGCCGCCTGGTGGCCGAAAACCTGGTCACCCTGCAATACGCCCACCCGGAAACCGGCGCGGTGACCATGGAATACCCGTGGAACCCCAACGGCTCGCCGCTGGGCATCGCCGGCCTGACCGACCCGTCCGGTCGCATCCTGGGCCTGATGCCCCACCCCGAAGCCTTCAACCACCCCACCAACCATCCGGGCTGGACGCGGGGCGAGCCTGCCACCCTTGGCACGGTGCTGTTCGAAAACGCGGTACGCCACTTGCGCGGCCAATAGTCCGAAACAGCCCGCAGGCACCGCCACATATCCGCACACAACGCGGGAAGGGAATGCACGCATCCCCTTCCCGCGCTTTTTCGTGTGTGCCGAGCACCTTTTCAAGCCGGGACCGGGGCGGTATAGGCGGATAAGGCTGAGCGCGGGAATCCCCGGCGCAACCCAGCGCAACGACATTTCCGGCAGTCCCGACACATCCAATTGGCCCGCCATCCCTAACCGGTTCAACAGCCCCATCCAGGAGGCGCACGCCATGATTCGTTGCCATGCCTGTGGCGCCGACGCCTCCACCGGCTGGGTGCTTGGCTTCGTGCCCTCGCCCGACAACCTGAAGATGGGTCTGTGCCGCGAGCACGACACCCCGGACAACCGCAAGCTGGTCAAGACGGCATGGCGCGCCCTGATGGAGCGCGAGATACGCGCCATGAACGAACTATCCGGTCACAAGGCGGGTGCGGTGTTGCGCTGGCGGCTGGACATCGCGTTCATCGACGGGGGTACGGTGACCCAGGATTGCCTGGAATGCCTCGCCACCCCGCAGGGCACCCTGCAGGTGCTGTTGCCCGACGGCACCCTGCGCTTCTACCCCCTGCCCCAGATCCGCCGCTACGACCTGCGCCCCGTGCCCGCCCCTGCTGCGGACAAGGCGTAGACTGCCACGCGCTACCTGCCCGACTTGCCCGCCGAACCTGGCAGGCCATCCGGCTAGCCTGACTCATCTGGCCTCTCTGGCCCAGTTGCGTCACCCGGTTATCCGGGCGATCCCTTTCGCCATATCCCTCCGGTTTGCCTTCCCGCCGTCTCGTGCCCGAGTTGACAGGCACCGCCTGCGGATGCATATGCAAGCGCTTGCAAACGCCTGATCCGCGTGGCCACCGCAACCGACAACCACGGAGACGCCCATGTACGCCGACGCCGCCACCGAAGCCGCCGTGAATGCTTTCATTGCCCAATGGACCGCCGGAGAAGACGGCGCGGGTGTACTGCCCGTATTCGTGGCCCTGTGCGGGCACCTGCATACCCATGCCGGTGCGGTGGTGGAATTCGTCAGCCGCCCCGGCGTCAGTCATTCGCTGCGCGGCACCTTTCCCGGCTGGACCGCTCGCCCGCTGGCCGTGCTGGTGGACGTGATCGACGATGACCCCGCCGAACGCTGGCTGTCGGTGTGCTTTCACGATGATTCCCTGACCGACCCGGAAGAACGCGGCGACTGGATTCCCACCGGTCTCAACGGCAACGACGCCCGCTGCTTCAATCTGGAAGACGGCGACGAAGAGTTCATGCTCTACGTGAAGGAACGCATTTCCGAAGCCTTCGCCCACTGCCGCGACAACGCCTAACCCACCAAAGAAACTGCACTTTTCGCAAAAGCACGTCCCCCACTCGCAGCTGCGAATGGGGGACGTTTTCTTTGTGTGTTGGTTCCGTTTCAATATGCCGAAGCGTGCTGCCCCTACGCAAAATCGGGGTCGATAGCCGCCCGCCCATTGTCCAGCATCACCTTCAGGAAGCGCACGGTGCGCTCGTCCACAGGCACGATGGGAAAGTGCTGCATGCACGAATCGCACTGGGCCATGGAGGGCTGGGTGGGGCTGATCAGCGGCACCTGGCGGCGGCAGTGCGGGCAGGGGTAGAAGAAGATCACTTCCAGCCCGTCGGGGCGCACCGGGTTGAGGGGCTTGCGGCTCTTGCCGTCCTGCCCGTTGTTCCCGTTCCTGTTGTCACCGGCCATCTATGCCGCCTCCGTGTCGCCGTCGTTTGCAATCAGCGATGCGCCGGTCATCAGGTCCGGCTTGTCCACGCCCCACAGGCCAAGGATGGTGGGGGCGATGTCTCCCAGCCTGCCGTCGCCGCGCAGGCGCAGCAGGCGCATGCCGTCGGGCTGCGCCGCATCGCGCTCCGCCACCACGCAGTGTACCCGGTTGGTGGTGTGCGCGGTCTGCGGGTTGCCCGCGCCGTCCAGCAGTTCCTCGGCATTGCCGTGGTCGGCGGTGACGATGAGCCGTCCGCCAGCGCCCAGCACCGCCTCTGCGATGCGGCCCACGCAGGCGTCCACCGTTTCCACGGCGGCAATGGCCGCAGGAATGATGCCTGTATGGCCCACCATGTCGCAGTTGGCCAGATTGCAGACCACAAGGGAATAACCGCCCTGCCGCCATTCTTCCAGCAGCAGGTCGGTAACCTCTACCGCGCTCATGGCCGGCTTCTGGTCATAGGTGGCCACGTCGCGCGGGGAGGCTACCAGACGACGTTCCTCGCCGGGAAAGGGGTCCTCGCGGCCACAATTCAGGAAGTAGGTGACGTGGGCGTACTTTTCCGTTTCCGCGATGCGCAGTTGGCGCAGCCCCAGGCCGGACACCACCTCACCGAGGGTCATGGCCAGGTTGTCCTTGGCGAAGGCCACGGGCACGTCGAAGCTGGCGTCGTAGCCGGTCATGGTCACGAAGCCGGAAAGCGCGGGCCGCCTGCCGCCGTCGGCCTCGCGGTCAAAGCCGTCGAAGGCGGGATCGATGAAGGCGCGGGTCAGCTGGCGGGCGCGGTCCGCCCGGAAATTGAAGAAGAACACGCCGTCGCCGTCGGCCACCCGGCCCACGGGCGCGCCACCTTCCGCCACCACGCGGGGGGTGACGAACTCGTCGGTCTCGCCCGCGGCATAGGCGACACGCACGGCGTCGGCCAGCGAAC
>NZ_VSMK01000757.1 GCF_011682075.1 Nitratidesulfovibrio liaohensis | reverse complement strand
GTGCGGCGGCGAGCATGCCCGGCCCGCAGGGCAGGCCGGAGAGACCGGGCAACCCGCGCAGGACACCTGCAGTGCGGAACGCGATTCGCCGCGCACGCGCGGCGTCGTCACCCCCGTCCGGCTGGCCAGCCTGCTCGCCGTGGCCGTGCCCGTGCTGTACGTGGCGGTGTACGCCCCCCAAGGCATGGACACCACCGACTTCGGCTTCTTCTACGGGCATGCCTGGCGCATCCTGCTGGGCGAGGTGCCCTACCGCGACTTCTTCTACGTCAAGCCGCCGCTTTCGCTGTACTGGCATGCCTTCTGGCTGTGGCTGACGCCGGAGCGGGTTTCCGTGCTGGCGGGCAAGGCCGGGTTCTACGCCGAGATGCTGGCCGCATCGTGGCTGGGCGCGCTGTATCTTGCCCGCGCCGTGGACCTGCGCCGCCTGGGCGTGCCCCTGCCGCTGCTGGCCACGCTGGGCTTCGTGTGGTCGGTGCATGCCTTTCCGCCCATGCCGTGGCACACGGTGGATGGGGTGCTGTTCGGCGCCGGGGCGCTGTACGCCGTGGTGGCCGGACACCCCCTGCTGGCCGGAGTGCTGGCGGCGGCCAGCGCGCTGACCAAGCAGTCGTACGCGCTGATGCCG
>NZ_VSMK01000756.1 GCF_011682075.1 Nitratidesulfovibrio liaohensis | reverse complement strand
CCAGGTGCCGATGGCCTCTCCCGCGAAGGCGCGGGCCAGCACGTCGGGCTCGCGGCCCGGCACGATGAGCGTGGGCACGCCGATCTGCGCGGCGCGCCGGGCGGACAGCAGCTTGGAATACATGCCGCCGGTGCCTACGGATGTCTTGCCGCCGCACAGCCCGTCCAGGTCCAGCCCGTGCACGTCGTCGATGCAGTCCATGACGCAGGCGTCCGGGTTGTCCTGCGGATTTTCGGCAAACACGCCGCCCGCCGAGGTCAGGTTCACGAACAGGTCGGCTTCAACTATGTTCAGCAGCAGGCTGGCCAGGCAGTCGTTGTCGCCGAACTTCAGGTCGTGCACGGCCACGGTGTCGTTCTCGTTGACCACGGGGATGGCCCCCCAGTCGAGCAGCGCGGCAAAGGTGTTGCGGGCGTTGAGAAAGCGGTTGCGGCTCTTCAGGTCGTCGCGGGTCAGCAGCACCTGGGCCGATATGCGCCCGCGCCGGGCAAAGGCTTCATCATAATGGTGCATCAGGCGGCTCTGCCCGATGGCCGATGCCGCCTGCCGGTGGGGCATGCCCGCGATCTCGCAGCAGCTGCGCAGCACGCCGCGCCCCGCCGCCACCGCGCCGGAAGACACCAGCACC
>NZ_VSMK01000755.1 GCF_011682075.1 Nitratidesulfovibrio liaohensis | reverse complement strand
GCCCAACGGGCGGGTGTGCAGCACCAGCACCTCGGCCCCGGCGTCGTGCAGGTGGCGGGCCAGGGCGGCCGCGTCGCCGCCGTTGTTGCCGCCGCCCATGAACAGCAACACCCGCAGTCCGGTGAAGGAGAAGGGGGGGGAGGTGGGGAGAGGCGCCTTGGGGGGCGTGACGGATGCGGCCAGTTCCGCGCGCAGCACGTGCAGCGCCTCGCGGCTGGCGTTCTCCATCAGGATTTCCTCGCGCAGGCCGAAGTCCGCGCTGGCGGCGCGGTCCCATCCGGCCATTTCCTCCGGGGCGGGCAAATCCATGTATGGCAGGCGCCAGCGGTCGGTGGTGTCGGTCGGGGTCATGGAAGGCTCCTGTGCAGCATGGCATGGCTGCCGTCAGCCCCTCGGGGTCGTTTTTTGGGGGGCGGGAGTTTTCCCCCGGAAGCACCTTCACTGCCGTGTCTGAGTCCGTGCGTTCAACGCTCCAGCACCACCACGGCGGCTGCGGTATCGCGGCCATGGGTCAGCGACACGTGGGCTGCGGTGGCGCCCAGCGCGGCGAAACGGTCGGCGGCCTTGCCGTGCAGCACCAGTTGGGGCTGGCCCGTGGGCAGGGGGCGCACCTCGATGTCGCGCGGGCCG
>NZ_VSMK01000754.1 GCF_011682075.1 Nitratidesulfovibrio liaohensis | reverse complement strand
AGTGCGCGTGCTGCGCCACTGGCTGGACGCCGCCTGCGCCAACGACCGCCTGTCCCGGCCAGAACCCGCCATCCACGGGGCTGCGGCCCTGTACGACTACGCCCGCGACCGCACGGCGGAAATCGCCATGGCCGACCCGGCCAGCCTGCTGCGCATCCAGTTGGAGGGTGCGCGGCGCTGGGCCGGGGAACAGCTGAACCCCGGCGGACAGCGGGACTGATCCCGACCGCGCCGGATGACCACGCCTTCAACAGACCTCTTCAACGTTCACGCTTTCAACCCTGCAACGGAGGACACCATGGAACAAACACTGGCCCCGGCACCATCACCCGCCACGGCAAGCGGCGCAGTCGGAACTTCCGGGGCATCCGGAATGGGGGGCGTGCCCGGCCCTTCCGGTCCGGTAACTTCGGCGGTTCCCGCCACGGTCCCGGCGGCCCCCGGCAGTGCGGTCAGCCCCGCCGATTCCGGCACCGTCCCCGGCCCGTCCGATTCCCCCGATTCGTCCGTTGCGCCCGGCAGCCCCGCCGCCGCGCGCAACGCCGCCGACTACGCCTTCGACCTGCCGGACCATCTTACGGTGGATACGGCTGCGGCGGACCGCTTCCGCGCGCTGTGCGCAGCCCAGGGGCTGACCC
>NZ_VSMK01000753.1 GCF_011682075.1 Nitratidesulfovibrio liaohensis | reverse complement strand
CCGCGCGCCGCGACGACGGCCACCACGTCCCAGTCCGCGCGCGGCCTGTTCACGTCACGCCGGGCCGGGTTGCACAGGCGCTGGTGGCGCACCTGCCCGCAATCCATGATCCAGTCGTACAGGACGGAGGAGGGCAGGCCGTGGGCCAGCACCCGCTGCACGGCGGCTTCCGCGCGGCCCAGCCATGATTCGGTCACGGCCAGCGCGCATTGTTCGGCGGGCATGATGGCCTGATCGGGTAAATGGGCGAGACCGGGTAAATGGGCAAGACCGGGCAAATCAGAAAGATTGGGCAGGAGGGCATCACCGGGAGCGCCGGGCTGCGCGGGCGAAAGAGGATGGCGCGCGCTCATGGCCGGTCCCCCCGGTTTTCCGCGAAGGATGTGCCATCCGTGGCGTCGGAAGGAGCAGCGGCGGGCGCAACCCCGTCACCCAGCGCCGCCTGACGCCGCGCAGCGTGCACCACATCCGGCAGGGTCACGGCGAAAAAGCGTTCCGCCGGGGTGTCCAGCGCAAGGTCCGGCTGGCGCCAGTTGCGCCAGTTGCGGGCGGTGGCCACCGGTTCGCGGGCCAGGTCCGCGTAGGCCGCGCCGTAGGCGGCGGCGATGCGCTCCGGCCGCCAGTGGGCCTCCATCCAG
>NZ_VSMK01000752.1 GCF_011682075.1 Nitratidesulfovibrio liaohensis | reverse complement strand
CACGCCGGGGGCCGCGGACAGCAGGGTCTGGGCCGTGCGGGCGCGCATGGCGGGGGTGACGAACCACGTCCGGCCCGTGAGCGGGCGGGTGAAGTGGCCGGGGGCGCCGTCGCCCACCAGCCGTCCGTGGTGCATGATGGCCACCCGGTCGCAGTGTTCCGCCTCGTCCAGGTAGGCGGTGCTGACCAGCACGGTGATGCCGTGCTCGCGCACCAGCGAGAACACGATGTTCCACAGTTCGCGCCGGGACAGCGGGTCCACCCCCACGGTGGGCTCGTCCAGCAGCAGCAGGCGGGGCGAGCGCACCAGGGTGCAGGCCAGCCCCAGCTTCTGCTTCATGCCGCCGGAAAGCCGCCCGGCCAGCCTGTCGAGAAACGGGGCAAGGCCGGTCATGCGCATCAGCGCGGGCCAGCGTTCGGCCCGCTGCGCGGCTGACACCCCGTGCAGGTCGGCGTACAGGGAAAGGTTTTCGGCAACGGAAAGGTCTTCGTACAGGCCGAAGCGCTGGGGCATGTACCCGATGGCCGACTGCACGGCCTGCGCCTGCGTCACCGTGTCGCGGCCCAGCACGGTCAGGCTGCCCGCATCGGGCAGCAGCAGCCCGGCGGCCAGGCGCAGCAGGGTGGTCTTGCCCGCGCCGTCC
>NZ_VSMK01000751.1 GCF_011682075.1 Nitratidesulfovibrio liaohensis | reverse complement strand
GCGGGAGGGGGCAGGCCGGGCAGCGGCGGACCGGCGGCATCGCGCCGCCGCGCGTGCGGCATGTCGGTCATGCCCCCGTGGGGGAGTGTGGTACGCATGGGGTTCCTTGTCTTGCGGGGTGTTCGCGCAGGCTCACGCCTGCGTGGTGTACGGAAGCATCCAGTCCAGCGACGCCAGCGTGCCGGGCGCGGGCACGTATTCCAGCCCGATGTGCCCGGCGTAGCCCAGACGGTCCAGTTCGGCGAACAGGAAGGGGTAGTTGATCTCGCCGGTGCCGGGCTGGTGGCGGCCCGGCGTGTCCGCGATCTGGACGTGCCCGATGCGGTTCATGTGGGCGCGCAGGGTGGCTGCCAGTTCGCCCTCCTCTCGCTGGGCGTGGTAGACGTCGTACTGCAACAGCACGTTGGGTCGGCCCACCTCGTCCAGCAGGCGCAGCACCTGCGCGGTGGAGTGCAGGAAGAAGCCGGGAATGTCCTTGCGGTTGATGAATTCCACCAGCAGCACCAGCCCGGCTTCCGCCAGCCGGTCGGCGGCGAAGCGCACGTTGTCCGCCAGGGTGGCCCACGCGGCCTGCGCGGCGGTGGGGTCGTTGCCCGGCACCTTGCCCGCCAGGCAGTTCAACCGGGGCACGCCAAGGGCCTTGGCAT
>NZ_VSMK01000750.1 GCF_011682075.1 Nitratidesulfovibrio liaohensis | reverse complement strand
GGGCCGGTCCGGCCAGTCGGCCACGTCGGCGGTGCCGTCACCGGGAAACAGCGTGCCGCGTGGCCGTTCGCCGCCCAGGTCGAACACCGCCACGTCGGCGCGCACCGCATCGCCCAGGCCGCGCAGCAGTGAACGGTTCATGGGAAACGACACTACCGCCGCCCCCACGATGCGCCCGTTCTGGCGGACCGCCAACCCTTCCATATCCACCCGCCCGGTGATGGCCTCCGCATCGGAGGCAAACGGCACGTACGGGGCCATCTGCGCGGGCAACGGAGACAGCGGGGACGACTGGGACAGTGGGGGCGCGTTGCACAGGGATGATTCCGGCAGGGCCGCCGGTCCCATGGGAGCGGGCAGGGGACGCTGGATTTCCCCGCCGTGGCGTGATCCGGCCTGCTCCTGCGACACGATGACCGGCACCACCGCCTTGATGGCCAGCCCGTCGGCGGATCGGAACACGTCGCGCCGCGACAGCCCCCGCAATGCCTGGCGCACCATCAACGCCCCGTCCGTGGTGGCGCCGTTGGGCGTGACACCGCCCGCAAGCCCGTCCGGGCCGCCGCTGGCGGGCAACAGCCGCACCACGGGCTCGGCGCCCATGTCGAACACCTCGATGCAGGCGCGGGGCCACAGGCCGTGCAGTTCG
>NZ_VSMK01000749.1 GCF_011682075.1 Nitratidesulfovibrio liaohensis | reverse complement strand
GTACGCCGTGCCGCCGTGGCTGCCGCCGCAGGCGTGGCGGCGGGGTACGCGGGTGGCCGTGCCGCTGGGCAACGGAACGGTGCGCGTGGGCGTGCTGCTGGACGATGAAGCGCATGCGGCGGCAAGCGTGGGCGCGCTGCCGGAAGGCGTGGTGGCCCGGCCCATGCTGTGGCCGCTGGAGCGCAAGCCGCTGCTGGACACCGGGTACCTGGACATGGTGCGCCAGTTGGCGCTGCGCCAGGCAGCGAGTGAAGGGCAGATACTGGGCAACTTTCTGCCCGTGGGGCTGCGCACCACCCAGGTGCGGCTGCGCTTTTTCGAGGACGGGCGGGCGCGCACGCTGAAGTTCCGCGACCTTGTGCCTCTGGCCGGCAAGGACCCTTCTGCCCTGCACCGTCTTGGCCAGGCCTGGATGGATGGCCGGGGCGAGGTGCTGGACAAGGCGGAGGACGCCGCCGACGCGGAACTGTGCGCAGTGACGGCGGACCCGCCGTGGCCGGTGCGGCCTTCCGCCGTGCGCCAGGTGCAACTGCTGGAATACCTGTGGGACAAGGGGTCGGCCAGCCGCCGCGCCGTACTGCGCGACCTTGGCGCCGCCTCGGCCACGGCGCTGGAGGGGCTGCTGAAGCGCGGGCTTGTGGCGGTGACCC
>NZ_VSMK01000748.1 GCF_011682075.1 Nitratidesulfovibrio liaohensis | reverse complement strand
GTGGTGCCGAACACCACCGCGCAGCCGGCCACCGCCTCGGCCAGCGTGCCCACCACGCGCACCCCGGACAGGATGTCCTGCCCTTTGGGCGTGGCCAGCGGCACCGCCTTGGCCGGGTCGCCGTTCGCCTCGCTCCAGCGTTCCGGGTCCACCAGCACGATGTCGCGCGCACCCATGTTGGCGCACGCCCGGGCCACCATGCCCACGTTTTCCGGAAACCGGGTCTTTACCAGTACCACCGTCAGGTTGTGCAGCATTGTCGTTTGGGGAAGAAGGTTGGAGGGAGAGGGAAAAGACAGGAGTATCGGGGGAAGGGAGGAAAAATTTGCGCCAGCCGTTAGGCGAGCGCAACGCGCGAGTCTTACGGATGGCGACCGCAGAGCGAAATTTTTCCTCCCTTCCCCCGAACCCCCATCCCTCCTTTCAAACTTTTAATTTGGTCCGTTGGGCGGAAGGGGGAGAAGCCTACGCGGGCCATACCTGCCCAGCGCCCATGACCGCAACCACGGCCCCGGCGGCGAACTTGAGCGACAGGCCCAGAAACTTGCCCACAAAGGCCCCCCAGGCGGCCTGCCGGGCCGCGTCGCGCGGGCGCCCGTGGCTCAGTTCCGCAAGGTAGCAGCCGAACCACGCCCCGGCCAGCGCGCCGGGCA
>NZ_VSMK01000758.1 GCF_011682075.1 Nitratidesulfovibrio liaohensis | reverse complement strand
GTTTGCACCGGGACCGCCGGGCAGCCGCCCGCGGGCGACCCGCTGCCCGGCGTCGCCACCGGGCCGGACGCTGCGGACCCGCTTGAGGAAGCGGTGCGGGTGTTTCTGGAACTGGCCGTGCGGCGTCCCTTTGCCGGGGGCAACGTGCGCACCGGCTACCTGCTGGCCGAAGGCGCCGTGCTGCGGGCCGGGTTGCCCGCCATCGGGGTGCCCGGGCCGTTGCGGCAGGAGTTCGACGACCTGCTGCGCAGTTGCCGGAGGAGAAGCGCCGGGAGAGGACCGGCAGCCGCCGGAGTGAACGGGGCAGAGGTGGAGGCCATGGCCGGATTTTTCCGGCGTTGCGGCCGGTGGCCCTAGGCGGGCCGGGCATAAGACGGAAACACGACGGAGAACGACATGTGGCATCTGGACATCGACATCGCCGGTGCGCTGCTGATTTTTGCGCTGCGCCTCGGGGACGTGGCGCTGGGCACGGTCCGTGCGGTGCTGGTCATGCGCGGCATCCGCCCGGTGGCGGCGGCGGTGGGGTTCTTCGAGATTCTCATCTGGGTGTTCGCCGTCTCTCAGGTCATGAACCACCTGGACAACCTTGCCAATGTCTTCGCCTACGCCGCGGGGTACAGCTCGGGCATCCTGCTGGGCATGTTCATAGAAGACCGCATGGCCCTGGGCGTGGTGGTGGTCAACATCGTGACGCCCAACGGCGAGGACATGGCCCGCGCCATCCGCGATGCGGGCTTTGGCGCCACCGGGCTGACCGGCGCGGGGGGCAGCAGCGATGTGGACATGATCCGCGTGGTGTCGCCCCGCAGGCGCTCGCGCGAATTGCTGACCCTGTGCCGTGAACAGTGCCCCGGCTGTTTTGCCACCGTGGAGGATGTGCGCAGCGTGCGCGGGGGCTTCAGCGTCTGATGCACGTTGCGAGTGGCGAGATGGGTAATTCCCCTACCTTTCTATAGGGGAATACCCATAAAAACCCCCATAAAACCCTCCCGGAATCTTGACGGCCCGCAAGGGCCCGTGTCACTAGGCAATCTGCCGGAACACACGGCATCCGTACCTCGAGTCGGCTGGCGCACGTCTGGCGGCCATGGGGTTCTCCATACCGGTATGGCGTGGCCGCCGGAGTGCCATGCCCGCCCGCACCCCCTTCGTACCTGCAAGGAAGCACCCCGACATGAATGCTGTCCAGCCGTTCCCGCGCCACGCCCAAAGCCGTATCCTCGGCAAGGGTGGGGTGCAGGCTCGGCGCGACGCCGGCATGACCGTGGCGCCGGGGCTGATCACAGAGCCGGTCATGGTCAGGCCGTCCGCTACGCATGGGGCGCTGCGGGTTGCGGGGCTGCTTTTGGCCACGCTGTCATGCCTTGCCATTCTTGACGTGGTTCCGGCGTTTGCGTGTGGCGCGGCCCCCGCGCAGGCGCACGGCACGGGGTGTTCGCCGTGTGCCCCGCCGCAGTCCCGCTATCCGGAATCCGCACCGTCTCCGTCCCAGCCTTTGGGGCTTGCGCAATGCATTGCCCTGGCCCTGCGCAACAACGCCGGACCCGCCGCCGCGCGCGAGGGACTGGCCATCGCGGAAGCCCAGCACCGCCAGGCCCTTTCGGCCTACTGGCCGCAGCTCACCGCAGCCTCCACCCAGACCCGTCTGGATCGTGATCCGATCTTCGTCTACCCGGAAGACTCCTTCAATTATACCGTGGACATGGGAGGCGGGCCCATGACCATGCGCACCACCGTGCCCGAGCGGCGCATCCGCCTTGTAGACCGCGACATCGGTGAATTCCGGGCCGACCTTGGGCTGTTGCTCTATGATGGTGGCCGCCGCGAGGCCCGCGTGCGCGAGGCCGTGGCCGGGCACGATGCCGCCGCCGGAGAGGCGCGCCTGACAAGCCTGCAACTGGTGCACGACGTGACCACCCGCTACCACGGAGTGGTTCTGGCGCGGGCACTGCGCGACCTGGGCAGGGAAACGGTGCAGCGGCTGGAAGCCACCCGCGACGTGGCGGAACATTTCTACAGGGGCGGCTCGCAGCGGGTGCGCAAGACCGACTGGCTGCGCGCCCAGGTGGGCGCGCTGGGTGTGCGCTCGCTGCTGGCCGAACTGGATTCCAACGTGGAACTGGCGGAATCCGCCCTGGCCAACACCCTGGGCCTGCCGTGGGATGGCCAGGTGCGGGTGGCGGACACGGAACTGCCCGCCACTCCCGACCCCGGAGACCTGGATGCTGCCGTGGCCGACGCCTATCGCCTGAACCTGGACCTTGTCCGCTTCGACGCCGGGGTCCGCGCGGCAGAGGCCCGCCTGGACGACGTCACCGGCGAATACCTGCCGGTGGTTTCGCTGTTCGGCACTCTGTCCACGGTGACCAACGCCTATGACGGCGGCCTGGTGGCCGAGGGCGAACGCACCCACGGCGCGGCGGGCCTGACCGTGGAGTTGCCGCTGTTCGAAGGCTTTCGCACCCAGGCGCGGATGGAGGAAATGCGCGCCCGCCTGCGCCAGCTGGCCCACCAGCGGGTGCTGCTGCGTGAAGGCGTGGCCCTGCGCGTGAAGGATGCGGTGCTGCAAGAGCGCCGCGCTGCCCGGCAGGCGGCCATTGGCGCCGAAACCGTGGCCGCGGCCACGGAAAGCCGTACCCTTACAGAGCGCGCCTATCGCGAAGGTCTGGTGGATACCCGCGAACTTCTGGAGACCCAGATTTACGAAGCCATGGTGCGTGCGGCCCGGCTGCGCGCACTGTACGAGGCGCAGGCGGCTGCCGCCGCGCGCAACCTGGTGGCGGGCACGGAGATTCTTGAACACCTGCGGGAGGTGGGCCATGGCGCCCGTGCGCTGCCCTGAGCCTTTCGTCCCGCCTGGCCTGTCGTGTCGGCCCGCTCGGCCCGGCAGGAACCTGCTGCTTCTGCTGTCCTTGCTGCTGTTGCTGGGGGCCGTGGCCCCCATGATGTCCGAGGCTGCCGCCCCGACGGAGCTGCGCCTTGGTTACGTGGAATATTTCCTGCCCGGCGTGGACCGCAAGGACGTGGCCCTGGCCGTGCAATTGTGGGCGCATCGCTACGTGGAGACGGAGCGGGGCCTTGGGGTGCGCCTGTCGGCTTTCGGCTCGCGGGCTGAAATCCGCAAGGCCCTGCTGGCGGGCCAGCTGGACGTGGTGCACCTGCCCACCGTGGACTACCTGCTGCTGTCACGCGAGTTGGACCTGAAGCCCTTCGGAGTGCCCGTCACCGACGGGGAATTCGGCGAACGTTACGTGCTGCTGGTGCCCAAGGGCTCGGGCATCACCCGCATCGGGCAGTTGCGCGGCAAGCGGCTGCTGGTGCAGGCCATGTCCCTGGGGCAGGAAAGCCTGCCCGCGCGCTGGCTGGAACGGCTGCTGCGCGACCAGGGGTTGCCCCCGGCCGCCAGGCACTTCACGTCGGTGAACTACGAGGTGCAGCCCTCGCGCGTGCTGCTGCCGGTATTCTTCGGCCAGGCCCCGGCCTGCATCGTCACCGAGCGGTCACTGCGCATCATGTCCGAATTGAACCCTCAGATAGAGGCGCAGATGGAGCGCATTGCGGTTTCGCAGCCGCTCATAGATTTCGTGATGTGCCTGGCCCCGTCTGTGAATCCTTCGCTGGCGCCGCGCTACGCGGAACTGGGCCTGGGCCTTTCGGACAATCCGTGGGGCAGGCAGATGCTGCTGTTGCTGCAACTGGACGGCATCGCGCCGTTCCGGCCAGAGGCCATCGAACCCGCGCGCCGCCTGGTGGAGCCATGAGCATGTCCCCGGCAGGTCCTTCTCCGTTCGAACCTGCGGCTGCCGGTCGGCCCGCCGACGGGAGGCGCAGGCCCGGCATGGGCTCGCCCGGCCAGCCTGATTCACCCGGGCAGCCCGATCCGTCCGGTCACGTGGCCGCATCGGGCCCGACCTCGCTGGCAGCAGGGCCACCGGAATCTCCGGAACTGTCGGACACGTCGGATATGCGCGACGGGCCCGCAACACCCTGTCCGCCACGTTCGGGCCATTCGGCCCCCCCGTCCGCTTCGGCCCATTCGGTCCGCCCGCCGCGCCGGGGCTTTGGTATCGCGTTCAAGGCGGGCGGGCTGGCCTTTGTGGCGGGGGTGATGATCATCGCGGCCATCCTGGGCATGATCATTCCCTATCAGCAGGGAGTGCTGCGCCGGGGCATGGAGTCGCAGGCCGACAAGCTGGCCTCTTCGGTGGCGGAAGTGGCCGCCAGCGCCCTTGCGGCGGAAGACTACGCGGCATTGGTCGAACATTGCACCGGCGTGCTGCAACGGCAGCCGGGGCTGGAATACATCGTGGTCACCCGCGTGGACGGATCATCGCTGGTATTCCGGCGCAACGGCTGGGGCTTCCGGCCGGCACCGCGTGTCGTGCCCGGTGCTGCCGCCCATCCGGAACCTGCCAGCGGCTTTCGCCGGGGGCTGCCCCCCGGCCTGGACGTTCCGGCACCCGACTGGAGCGCCCAGTGGCTGGGCGGCGAGAGCGGGCAGGCGGGCGTTCTGGGCACACCGGGTACCGCCAACTCCCCAGAATCTCCCAACCCTGCCGATTCGGCCAGCCGCGCCGCGCCCCTTGGTGCGGTCACCGACACGCCCCCCGACACACCAGTCGACGGGTCGGAAGTGTACCACCACCTGCTGCCCGTGGAACGGGCGGGCATATCCATCTGCACCGTGGCCGTGGGCCTTGCCCTGGACGGCTACCGGGCGGAGCAGCGCTCCGCGTGGTGGCACATCGGGGCGCTGACGGTGACGGCCATGCTGGTGGCGCTGGCCACGGCGCTGCTGCTGTCGCGCACGGTGACCCGCACGGTGCTGCGCCTGTCCGGCTGGGTGCGTTCCATCGGCCCCGGCAACATGGGCCAGCGTATCCGGATCGACACCGGCGACGAACTGGAGGGGTTGGCCAACGCCTTCAACGGCATGCTCGACCTGCTGGAGGCCTCGCAGCGGGAACTGAACGAGGCCCACCGCGAACTGGAACGCCGCGTGCGCGATCGCACCGCCCAACTGTGCGACGCCAACGCCAAGCTGCACCTGATGGGCGAGGTGTTCACCCACGCGGTGGAGGGCATCTTCATCACCGACAGTGCGGGCACGGTGGTGGCCGTGAACCCGGCCTTCGAGCGCATTACCGGCGTGGACGCGCAGTCCATGGTGGGGCGCCTGTCCCCGGCCCTGGGCATGGTGCCGGTGGGCGGCACGCGCAGCGTGTGGGACGAGATGCTGGAGCACGGATCGTGGATCGGCGAAACGTGCGGGCCGCACCGCGACGGCTGGCAGATTCCGCAATGGCTGAGCCTGGTATCCATCCGCGACGAGTCCGGGGTGATCCTGAACTGCGTGGGGGTGTTCTCGGACATCACCGACATCAAGCAGAAGGAAGCGCAGATCACCCATCAGGCCAACCACGACGACCTGACCGGCCTGCCCAACCGCAAGCACATTTTCGAACTGCTGCACGATGCCATCGCCAGGGCCGAGGTGCGCGGCCAGAAACTGGCCGTGGTGTTCATCGACATGGACGGCTTCAAGTTCATCAACGATTCGTACGACCACGCCACCGGCGACCAGTTGCTGTGCGACGTGGCCCGGCGGCTGCGCGCGGCGCTGCGTCCCGGCGACATCCTGGGGCGGCTGGGCGGCGACGAATTCGTGGCGGCGGTGGGCGGCATCAGCGACAAGAGCCATCTGGACGGCATCATGCGGCGGCTGTTCGAAACCTTTGCCGAGCCGTTCGAGTACGGCGGCATGGGCTTTTCGGTCACGGCCAGCTTTGGCGTTTCCGTCTTTCCCGATGATGGCGATTCGGCCAACGCCCTGTTGTCGCGCGCGGACATCGCCATGTATCGCGCGAAAAACATGGGCAAGAACGCCATTGCCCTGTTCTGCGAGGAGCAGTGCCTGGAATTCACCCGCCGCTACCGCATGGACCAGGAGATCAAGGCGGCCATTGCCGGGCGCGAATTCCGGCTGGTGTACCAGCCCATCACCGACGCGCGCGCCCTGCGGGTGCGCAAGGTGGAGGCGCTGCTGCGCTGGGAGCGCGACGGCACGGTGGTGGCCCCGCCTTCGGTGTTCATTCCCGTGGCGGAAAGCTCCAACTCCATCCGCGAAATAACCCGGCTGGTGGTGGAAATGGCCTGCGCCCAGCATGCCGCGTGGCGGCTTGAGGGGCTGACCCTGCCGGTGGCGGTGAACATCTCGTCGCGTTGCCTGAACAGCGACGAGACCATCAGCCACATCGCCGCCTGCCTGAACGCCTATGACGTCCCCCCGGAAGCACTGGAAGTGGAGATTACCGAAACCACGCTGATGCAGAACTACGAGCGCGGCAACGCCATGCTGTGCACCCTGCGCGACCTTGGGGTGCGCGTTTCGCTGGACGACTTCGGCACCGGGTATTCGTCGTTGCAGTACCTGGCGCGCATGCCCATCCACGCCCTGAAGATAGACCGTACCTTCGTGCAGGAACTGCTGGACGAAGGCGGCAGCCTGGAGATCGTGGAGACCATCCTTGGCCTTGCCCGCAGCCTGCGCCTGGCCACGGTGGCCGAGGGCGTGGAGACGGCGGCCCAGCTTTCCGCCCTGCGCGGCATGGGCGTGGACTATCTGCAAGGCTACTGCCTTGCCCGGCCCCTGCCCGCCGATGACATCCTGACCCTGTGCCGCAGGGGCATGCGGCTGGTGCCCAGGGACGTGGAGCGGTAAGTCCGCGCAGGGCGCTGGGGGGCAGGCCCGCCCCGCCCGCCCTGACGAGTTCAGGCAAGTGCAGATCCGTTCAGGCCCGCCCGGATTCGTTCCCGTCCGGCCAAGCGGTTTCAGGCTGGTGCGCGCCGTCCCGACCTTGTTCGTTGCCTGCGTCCGGGGTTTGCATGTCCTGCGGGCCATTCCCGAATCCCGTGCCCCCTCCGACGGACGCCGCATTGGCGTCCGCCCTGTTTTGGGCTACAGCCAAGAAGGATGGAACCGCCAGCGCGGGGCCGCGCCAGCGCCATCCGTTTGCCCCGTTTCACGCCCGGCAGGAGGTTGTCCCCATGTCTTCCGATACGCCCAAGACGCCCCATGCGCCCGATATGTCTGCCCCCTCGGATAAGGACGCGCCCGCCGTCCGGCTTGACGATATGCCCGACCCCCTCGACTACGGCGAGGACGGCCCTGACCTGCCCAACACCGGGTGCGGCTGCGGGTGCGGTGCGGCATCCGCGCTGGAATGCACCGGTGGGCTGGGCCATGGCGTGCCGGTGCCCGACGATGCGGAGGCCGCCTTCAGCCACATGACCGAGGACGGCAGCGTGACCATGGTGGACGTGGGCGCGAAAGCCCCCACCCAGCGCACCGCCATCGTGCGGGCCGTGGTGGAGGTGAACGACAACACCCTGGATCTGCTGAAGCGCCGTGCCCTGCCCAAGGGCGACGTGCTGACCACCGCCAAGATCGCGGGCATCATGGCCGCCAAGCGCACGGCGGAACTGATTCCCATGTGCCACCCGCTGGCCATCAGCTACGCCGACGTGCGCTTTACCGTGGTGGATGCGCCCCCGAGCATCGAACTGGAGGCGGAAGTGCGCACCACCGGCCAGACCGGCGTGGAAATGGAAGCCATGGTCGCCGCGCAGGTGGCCGGGCTGACCATCTACGACATGTGCAAGGCCGTGCAGAAGGACATCGTGCTGCGCGACTGCCGCCTGGTGTTCAAGTCCGGCGGCAAGAGCGGCACGTTTCGGGCGGGGTAGGACGTTAATGGTATAAAGTTGATTTGAATTTATCCTGTGTATTGTTCCCGTGTGAGGCGGTATGCGCTATACAAAGGATGAACTTTTTCTCGATCTTGAAATGAAAGAAGGCAGTTTAGAAGATTTTGCATTCATTGTTGGAGTGATGGAAAAACAAAATAGAGATAGGTTTGAGAGGTGTAGGGATGCGTTGTGTTGTGCGAAGAAGATAGACGATAGTGTTTTTAAGGATTTGTTGATGTGTATGGAAAATGATTTTAGGGGGGTCATGCAGTTTTTTGTTGGCTATAGAATTGATAACGCAGTGAAGTCTTTTTTTGATATTTGCAGGATGCTTATTAGCTACGGGCAAGATTTTTTTAGAATGATTTCAGTGGCCGAGGCAGCGGTTAGGGAGCGAACAGCTTTTGAAGATGCCGATTTTTTGGAAAACTTGACGTTTTCTGTGCAAAAAATACTGTTTGGCTATTGTGGGTGTGTTTCAGCAGCTGAGGAAAGGCTGTATTTAATGGCAAAGCTGTGTGAAGATGTAGAGATATCTGATTTCTTTGAAAAAAACATCAAATCTTCAGACAGGTATCATTTTATCAAGAGAATGCGCAATATTATATCGCACGGGGCGTTCATTGAATCTAATTGGGAAATTATACATGCTTCAAACGGTGATTATGTCGATTTTTTTGTGTACGCAAACAGTATTCCTATGGACAGGCTTAACCGGCAAGCCAAGCAATATATCGAAAAATCTGGAAAGAGAATATCGCTGAGGGAAGTAATATCTGGGCATACGAATACGATCGTAAAATACTATGGCGAGCTGAATCGGTACATTGCATTAAATATGCATGATTCGCATGAAGACTATATTGCGCGAAGAGATGAACGTGAGAAGTTTCTCTTGCGGCAGTCACAAGCCGTGTTCAAGCAGGTAAAAAGGAAATAAGCAGTGTTTTGTCTCGTTTTTTAAGGCTTGTCAGTTGACAACAAACACTAAAAGGCCGCGCAAGCGGCACTTTTAGTGCTTAGCATCTTTTTGCTTATCTTACGAACTCGCATCCTTGCTCTCGCAGCATCTCGTCCACCCAGGTGCGGTCCCAGGTGCCGTCCGCAATGGCGGCCATGACGCGCGTTTCCTTCTCGACCATGGCGCGGGTTCTTTTCAGCACCGCCGGGGCGTCGGCGGGGCTGATCACCACGATGCCGTCGCGGTCGCCCGCCACGATGTCGCCGGGGGTCACCACCAACCCGCCGCAGGCGATGGGAAAGTTCACCTCGCCGCCGCCGTTCTTCACCGGGCCGTTGGGCGAAATGCCCGTGGCGTACACCGGAAAGTCCATGGCCTCGATTTCCTCGGCATCGCGGATGCAGCCGTCAATCACCAGCCCGGCCAGTCCGCGCCGCTGCATCCAGGTGGTCATCTGCCCGCCCACGATGGAATAGAACGGCTCGTCGTGGGCGTTGACCACCAGCACGTCGCCGGGCCGGGCCATGTCCATGGCCTTGTTGAACAGCAGGTTGTCGCCCACGCGCACCCGCACCGTCAGCGCGGTGCCCAGCAGGGGGGCGCGGTTCATGGGGCGGATGCGCGAATGCATGCAGGCCATGCGGTTCATGGCGTCGCCGATGTTGGAAACCGGGATGCCACGGAAGGCCTCCACCAGTGCGGCGTCGGGCCGGGTGATGGTGGTGCGGACGCGGTAATAGGGGGTGGTCATGCGGGACCTCGTGCGTTGTTTGCGGCGCGCGTTTCGCCCCGCCCGGCAGGGCCGGTGCGGGTGTGGCACGGCGTGGGGCGCCACCGTGAGGGTTGGGAAATTTTCGGGGGGCGCGGCGGGCCGGGCAGGCCGGAAAGGCCAGCGCGGGGCGTGTCTTCCGCTGGTGGGGTTGTCACCAGTCCGGCAGCACGTCCGGTCATGCGCCCTGTCAGGCCGTTTGCCCGCCTGTCATGCGCACCCTGTTCGGCAGGGCGCATCAGCCGTCAGTGTGCAGCTTCCTCCAGCCGGGCGGAGATGAACCCGTCCACGGCGTCGGTGTATGCGCCGGGCAGGCCCAACTGGTGGTTGATCTCGCCGTGGGTCAGGGCCTGCGGCAGCACGGGCGTTGTGCGGCCTGCGCGCGCCGTCTTTGCGGCAAAGGCCTCTGCCGCCGCGCAGGGCTTGTCGGCCCGTTTGGTGGAGCACACCAGCAGCATGGGCACGGCGCCGGTCGTCCACTGCTGCTGGGGCGAGGCCTTTATCCAGTTGGAAGGGTTCTTGCCGAAGGCTTCGTCGTAGAAGCCGAGGTGGCGGCGCTGCATGATGGCGGGCACGTCCATGGCGGCGGAATCCAGCACCACCGTACCTGCCACAGGGCGGTCGAGCAGGGACGGCGCGGACGACACCAGCGCCACCAGATGCGCCCCCGCCGAATGGCCCATCAGGATGATGCGCGACGGGTCCGCGCCCCAGCCGGGGGCGGCATCGGCCACGCGGCGCACGGCGGCGGCCACGTCCCCGGCCTGCTCAAGGGCCATGGCATCGGGAAGCATCCGGTAATTGATGCTTGCCAGCACGTAGCCCTTGGGCAGCCAGCGGGCCAGCTTGTTGTCCATCAGGCCGGGGTTGGCCTTGTCGCCCACCTTCCACGCGCCGCCGTGCACCATGACGATGACGGGCGCGTGCTGCGGGTGGGGCGGCAGGTACACGTCCATGACCTGTGCGGGGTGCGGGCCGTACGTTTCGATCAGCCTGCGGCTGCCGGGCACGATGGTGGCGGGGTCCAACGGATGTTGTGGGGCGCTGCCCCGGCGGGCGGCGGTGCCGTCCTGCCGTCCCGTTTCGGCATTGCCCGATGCGGACCGCTCGGCCCGGCGTTCGCGCAACTTGTCGAGGATGGGACCGGCGGTGGCTTCGGGCGCAGGGCAGGCAAGGGCAACAGCCAGCAGGGTGGCCAGCAGCAGGGGCAGGAAGGAAGAAGCAGTGCGACGGGCAGGCATGGGGTGCCCTCCGGATGAAGAGCAAGGGTGGTGGGGCGTGGCGCACGGGGGGCGGCTAGCCGTCGTGGCTGTCGCCTTTTGGAAGGACATTTTTTGTGTCTTCGTAATGAGCAGGAATACAAATAAAAGTTTTAGGGGGAGGGGTCCCTCCCCCGCAAGAATGAAACCTTCCCGCAGGCTGCCAACCGGCAAAATATCCGTTTGGCTTACCAGACCATGCGCAGCTTGGCCCCCATGCCCGATATCTGCCGCTTCAGGTCCGGGATGGTGTACTGCCCGTAGTGCACGATGGAGGCTATCAGCGCGGCGGTGGCGCCGCCCTTGGTGATGGCGTCGTACATGTGCGCCGGGCTGCCTGCGCCGCCGGACGCAATGACCGGGATGGACACCGCGTCGGCGATCATCCGGGTCAGGGTCAGCTCGTAGCCGTCCTTGGTGCCGTCCGCGTCGATGGAGTTGACGCACAGCTCGCCGGCGCCCAGCGCCTCGCAGGTCCTGGCCCATTCGATGGCGTCCATGCCCATGAACTTGCGGCCCCCGTGGATGACGATCTCGTAGCCGGAGGGAATGGCCTCGGACTTCTGCACCTGCTTCACGTCCATGCCCACCACGATGGCCTGCGAGCCGAAGGCCGCCGCGCCCTGGCTGATGATGTCCGGGTTCTTCACCGCGCCGGAGTTCACCGACACCTTTTCCGCCCCGGCCACCAGCACGGCCCGCATGTCTTCCACGGTGTTGATGCCGCCGCCCACCGAGAAGGGGATGAAGATTTCCGAGGCCACCCGCTCGACCACGTCGAGAAAGATGCCCCGGTCCTCGTGCGAGGCGGTGATGTCGTAGAACACGATTTCGTCGGCGCCCTGCTCGTAGTAGCGGCGGGCGGTTTCCACCGGGTCGCCGATGTCCACGTTGCCCTCGAACTTCACGCCCTTGGTCAGCCTGCCGTTGCGGACGTCAAGGCAGGGGATGATGCGCTTGCTAAGCACGGCTGGCCTCCTTGCAGTAGGCGTAGAAGTTGCGCAGCAAGGCAAGGCCGGGCCGACCGCTCTTTTCCGGGTGGAACTGCACGGCCCACAGGCCGGGGCCGCCGTGGATGGCGCAGAATTCCTCGCCGTAGGTGCACGTGGCGATGACGTAGCTTTCCGGCGGGGCGGGGTAGTAGCTGTGCACGAAGTAGAATTCCGCTTCCGGCTCTATGCCCTTCAGCAGTTCGCACGGGCGCTTCTGCACGATGCTGTTCCAGCCCATGTGCGGCACACGGATGGGGGTGCCGTCCTCTTCGGTCCAGGCGGCGTTGAACAGGCGGCATTCGCCGGGCACGATGCCAAGGGCCCTAGTGTCGTTTTCCTGGCTGTAGTCCAGCATGATCTGGCAGCCCACGCAGATGCCCAGCAGGGGCTTGCCCGCCTGCACCTGGTCCTTCAGCACCTTGTCGAGCCCGGTGGTGAGCAACTCGTTCATGGCCTGCCCGGCCGCGCCCACCCCCGGAAAGATCACCCCGTGCGCCCCGGCGATGACCGCCGGGTCCGCCGTGATGACGCAGGGAATGCCCAGGTGGTCCAGCGCACGGCGCACGCTGGTCTGGTTGCCTGCCTTGTAGTCGAGGATAGCGAGCATGTTCCTGTCCCTCGTGTTGCTTGGCGGCATGGCCGCCGTCCGCGTGCAGGCCCGTTGGCCCCGTGTGGAGCCGGGTGACGGTGTCCGGATGACAACTCACATGACAAAATTCGGAAATCACCCGCCGGGGCGGCCGGGGGGGGCCGTGAAGGCCGCGCGAAGCTGCGCCGGGCGCGCCCGTGGCGTCGGCAGGC
>NZ_VSMK01000746.1 GCF_011682075.1 Nitratidesulfovibrio liaohensis | reverse complement strand
GGGCAGGCCCGCGCCCAGCAGCAGCGCCGGAACGGCCAGTGCGGCCACGCCCAACCGGCACGCCGCGCGGAACATGGATGCGAAGTTCATGCGAATCTCCTCTCCCACACGGCGCAGGGGGCGGCGCATGGGGCGTGGTTGCGCGCCGCTCCGGTGCCGCGAAACGCCATGGCACCGGAGCGGCGCGAAAGGTTCATGATTTTTTCGATGCGGCCTTGCCGGACTGACGGCCTGCCAGCGCGGCAGCGGGAGTACCGTCCACTGCACCATCGGACTCGCCATCAGGCTGACGCAGGGTGTCCAGCACCGCATCGCCGCCATGCAGCACGTGGATACGCATGGCCTCGGCGGCGCCCTCCGCATCGCCCGCCACCACGGCGGCCACGATGCGGGCGTGGTCCTCGTCCGACCATTCCCCGGCCTCGCGCAGGGGCACCAGCGCGCGGATGATACGCTCCACCACCCCTTCGATCTCGTCCAGCAGACGGGCCAACAGCAGGGAGCCGCCCGCAGCCCGCAGCAGCAGGTGGAATTCGGTGTTCAATTCGGCCAGTCGAACCACGTCGTCCCTGGCCGCCGCCTCTCGAAAGGCCGTCAGGTTGGCGCGCAGGGCCTCCACCTGGTCCGGCGCGGCCCGGCGCGCGGCCAGCGCGGC
>NZ_VSMK01000745.1 GCF_011682075.1 Nitratidesulfovibrio liaohensis | reverse complement strand
GGCGGCACGGGCATCGCCCTGCGCTGTTGCGGCGCGCCCGCGCTGTGGGCCGGGCGCGACGACCTCGCCGCTGTCGCCGCCGAGGAACTGCGCCAAGGTTGGGAGGCCATGGGACGCCCCACGCTGGTTGTGGGGTGCCCGTCCTGTGCCACGACCTTGCGCACGCTGCTGCCAGACCTGTCCCAGACCATGCTGTGGTCCGTGCTGGCGGAATACGGCGTTGGCGGGCAGACGATGCCCGCACCGTCTGAGCTGACCCTGCACGACCCCTGCGCCGCGCGCGAGGACGAACCCCTGCGTGCCACGGTGCGTGGCCTGCTGACCGCGCGTGGGGTGGCGGTGCACGAGCCGGACCTGACCGGGCACCACACCGAATGTTGCGGTTACGGTGGCCTGATGGCCGAGGCCGACCCAGATCTGGCCCGCACTGTCATCCAGCGCAGGGCCGATGCCTCGGACCTGCCCTTTGTCACTTACTGCGCCATGTGCCGCGACAGGCTGGCCGAGGCGGGCAGCCCCGCCAGCCATCTGCTGGACCTGCTGCTGCCCCCCCTGCCCAGCGGCAATCCGGACCCGGCAGCGCCCGGACCGCACATCACCGCCCGGCAGGAGAACCGCGCCCGTCTGCGCGACCGCCTGCTGCGCGAGGCGTACGG
>NZ_VSMK01000744.1 GCF_011682075.1 Nitratidesulfovibrio liaohensis | reverse complement strand
CGGCCAGCGGGGCGCTGGTCAGCCGGGCCAGCTGCCGCCGGGCCTGTTCCGGATCCATGCCGCGTGCGGCGGCCATGGCGGGCAGGTTTTCTTCCGCATCGCAGGGGCGCACGTACAGCGGCTGCACGTCATCGGGGCCGTAGGTGGCTGCGACGGCCAGGGGCAGCAGCAGGGCGGGGGCGGGATGGTCGAACCGGTCGGGCAGAAAGCGCGCCTGCGGCAACAGCTCCGCCAGGGCCTGCGCCAGGACGGTCCGGTTGCGGGTAGCCCCGCTGCCCATCAGGCAGACGGCGGGGGCGGCGTCATCATCGCATCCGGACCGGTTTGTGGGCAGCGTCTGTTTTTGAGCGCCTCCGGCGGCCAAGGGGCTATCGCCCCCTGGAACCCCACAGCCGGACATGTCAGCAGTCTGTGACGCCTTCGCCCCGGTTGCGGGATGCACATTGCCGCATTGTAGCGCCACTATCCGGGCCACGGCGGCGTCAAGCGTTGCCGCCTCCACCGGGGTCAGGGCTTCGGGCAAGCCACAGGGCACACAGGGGGCAGCGGCGCTGGCGGCGTCCGGCATTTCGCCGGGCATGCGGAAGGCCTGCATGTGCACCAGCCCGCGCCGGGCGTGGGTCAGCACCCACAGCACCGTGCCGCGCGGCAGCAGCG
>NZ_VSMK01000743.1 GCF_011682075.1 Nitratidesulfovibrio liaohensis | reverse complement strand
CGGGTGGCGGGCTGGTCCAGCACGTGGCCCAGCAGCGCGGCGGCGCGCCCGGGGAAATCGGCGCCGAAGGCCTGCGGCGCAATGAGCAGCATGCACTGCCCCGTGCGGGGCGGTCCGCCTTCCGCATCCAGAAACGACGAGGCCTCGTACGCATGGTTGCTGCCGGTCAGCGACGCCGCCAGCAGTTCCACCATCAGCGCCAGCGCCGCACCCTTGGCCCCGCCAAAGGGCAGCAGCATGCCGCCAAGGGCGGCCCGCGCATCGGTGGTGGGGTTGCCTTCCGCATCCACGGCCCAGCCTTCGGGAATGGATGTGCCCTCGCGCGCTGCGGCAACGATCTTGCCGCGCGCCACGGTGCTCAGCGAAAGGTCCATAACCAACGGGTCATGTTCCGGTCCGGCACCCGGCGTGCCGTCTGGCCTTGCGCTCGGTCCCGCATCTGGCCCGGCATGCGCTTCGGACCCGGCGACACCCGCGAAACCGGCGGGAGCATCGACCGGTGTCGGGCAGGCAAAGGCCAGGGGATTGGTGCCCAGCGACGCGCGGTTGCCACCCCACGGTGCCATGGCCGCCGGGGTGTTGGCGAACAGCAGCGCCACCAGCCCCTGCCGGGCGGCCCGACACTCCGGTGATGATGCACCCGGCGGCCAGGATGCCC
>NZ_VSMK01000742.1 GCF_011682075.1 Nitratidesulfovibrio liaohensis | reverse complement strand
CCGCCTCGTCGCCGGGGGCCACCAGGGTCATGGCCGTGCCCGCGCGGGCGGCGCGACCGGTGCGACCGATGCGGTGGATGTAGGCGTCCGCCGTGGCGGGCACGTCGTAGTTCACCACGTGGGTCACCCGCGAAATGTCCAGTCCGCGCGCGGCCACGTCCGTGGCCACCAGCACGGCGTAGCGCCCGGTGCGAAACCCGTCCAGGGTTGCCTGGCGCCGCCGCTGCGAAAGCTTGCCTTGCAGGCACCCCACGCGCAGTCCTGTGGAGGCCAATTGCTGCCACAGGCGGCGCGCCCCGTGCCGGGTGCGCACGAACACCAGCACCGCACCGGCCAGGGGTTCATCCTCGGTGGCGTGCAGGGGCGGATGGCCGCCGCCCATGTCCCCGTGGAAAACGGCATCGTCGCCAGTGTCGGGGGCGTCGTCAATTCCATCAGCAACGCCGCCAATGCCTTCCGGAAATTCGGGCGCATGGGTCGCGCCAGCATGCGCCGCCACGCCGGGCAGCAGCCGGGCGCGCAGCATGGCCTTCAGCAACGGGGTCTTGAGGTGGGCGGGTACCGGGTACAGGGCGTGGTCCACCGTGGCCGCCGGGGCCTGCGCGTCCACGCTGACGGTCACGGGGTCGCGCAGGGCCTCGCCCGCCAGCGCTTGCAC
>NZ_VSMK01000741.1 GCF_011682075.1 Nitratidesulfovibrio liaohensis | reverse complement strand
CTGCGGCCTCGTGCGAGCCCACGGTTTCGGCGCGGACCAGCGCGGTGCGGTCCAGCGCGGCGCGGGCGCGGTCCACGGCGTCCGCGATGGGCAGGGTTTCAAGGTAGATGTTGCGGGTACCCACGGTGGCGGACGTATCGGAATGGGACATGGCGTGCCTCTTGGTGCTGAGGGTGAGCGCGCGATGCGGCGAGGTGCCGTGTGGTTACGTCTTGTTACGGCTGGTTACGGTTCCATATCCTGCCGGTGGCGGCGGTACAAGCCGCGAAACTGATCGTACGAGATGCCCAGCAGCTCCGCGGCCACCCGGCGGTTGTGCCGGGCACGGTCCAGTGCGGCGCGCAGGGCGGAAAGCTCCAGTTGGCGGACGGCCTCCGGCAGGGGGATGCCGGACAAGGGTATGCCGGACAGGGGCGGAGCAGTGGGGAACGGCGCACCGACCGCGTCCGGGAGAGCATTGTCCGGGCGGTCATCATGGGGACTGGTGGCGCCTTGGCCGACCTCATCGGGCGGTACGGTGCCGGGACCGCGCCTTGGCCCGGCACCGTCCGCCATGGCCCCCGTGGAGGGTGGGGGCTGCGTGGCCAAGGCGGGATGGGGGGCTGCCGGTCCCTGCCGCCGCGACCACGCGAAAGGATCAAGGTCGAAATGTTCGATGCGC
>NZ_VSMK01000740.1 GCF_011682075.1 Nitratidesulfovibrio liaohensis | reverse complement strand
GCCGTCCGCATGGCCGCGTGCTCGCGGAAGATGGCGGTCAGCGTGGCGCGCTGCTCCGGCGCTGGCGCGATGATGGACGGCGGCAGCCAGACCCTGTCGGCCTCGGGCACGGATTCCAGCCCGCCCCGGCTCACCTGGCGCACCACGCGCTGCGGCACGTTCAGGCCGTGCACGGGCAGGCGCGCCCAGTCGGCCACGGCGAACACGGGCTTGTACAGTTCGAAGTCGTGGCCCCAGGTCTTCGGCCAGTCCAGGGCACCGGAAAGCTTGTCCAGCGGGGTGGCCCCCCGCGAAAATTCGTCCAGCGCGGGCTGCCCGTCGCTGGGCACCATTTCAAGGCCGATGGCAGGGCGCGCGCCTTCCGCCAGCAGGGCGGTGATGAACGCGGCCTGCGCCCGGTGGTCGCACGCGCTGGTGTGCGATTCACCCAGCAGGATGTAGTCGTGGCGCAGGGCCTGCCGCGCCGCTTCCGCCGGGTCCATGGTGCGGATTTCGCCCGACGGGGACACCGTCACCAGCGTGCCGTCGGGCAGGCGTGGAGTGGTCATGCCCATGCGCGCATCCCCCGGTGCGGTTGCGGTCGCGGTCGCGGCCACTGACGCGGCCCCTGTCGCGGTCGCTGTTGCGCTCACCGGTGCGGCAACGGGCGCATGCGCCGTGCC
>NZ_VSMK01000739.1 GCF_011682075.1 Nitratidesulfovibrio liaohensis | reverse complement strand
CGGGGCGGCCTGCTGCAACGCGCCGCGCGCGGGGTGGCGGCCTTCCTGCGCAATGCCCTGACCACCCAGGCCCCGTCCGGCCACCCCACGTTTCCGGTCACCTGGGTCACCCAGCACATCGCCGCCGGACCCGCGCCGGTGACGCGCGAACACCTCGACGCCCTGCGCGAACAGGGCATACAGGCCATCCTGAACCTGTGCGAGGAACTGTGCGTGCTGGCCGACCTGGAGCAGGAACAGGGCTTCGACGTGTTCTACCTGCCCATAGAGGACGAACACGCCCCGGACGAGGCCGCACTGGAGCAGGCCCTGGACTGGCTGGACGAGGCCGTGTACCTGGGCCGCCGGGTATACATCCACTGTCGCTACGGCATTGGCCGCACCGGCACGGTGCTGAACGCCTACCTGCTGCGCCGGGGGCTGGGCCAGCGCCGCACCGAACGGCTGATGCGCCGCCTGCGTTCCAAGCCCGCCAACTACCGCCAGTGGAGCGCCCTGCGCCGTTACGGTCGCCGCAACCGCGCCCTGACCCTGCGCGAACCCGCGCCCGAACCCGCCCGCCACGATGATCTTCTGCCCGTGCTGGCCGAATACGAGGCCCTGGTGGCCCGTCTGGACGCCACCCTGCGCGCCATGCCCGGCATGCCCGGTCCGGCGGACGT
>NZ_VSMK01000738.1 GCF_011682075.1 Nitratidesulfovibrio liaohensis | reverse complement strand
CAGGCCGTCCGCCCGGCCTTGCGTGGCGGCAGTGTCGTCCAGCCCCTCGCCCGCGCAGGGCACAAGGGCGGAGCGCGGCTCGCGGTCGCGCACTTCCGGCGTCAGGCCTGCGTGTTCGGCCTCACTGACGTAGGGCGGGTTGGATATCAGCAGATCCAGCACGTTGTCGCGGAACAGCGGGCGTGTGAAGTCCGCCAGCACCGGCTGGCAACGCTGGAAGGCCGCCCGGCGTGCGGCGTCCGGCACACTCTGTCCGGGGTGCGCCCCGTCCGGCTCCAATGCCCCCCCAAGATGGGCCACGATGTTGCGCGCGGCCACGGCCAGCGCATCCGGCGAAATGTCGCAGGCCATGCCGCGCAGGTCGTCCCGCTCTGCGCACAGGGTCGCGGCGATGCACCCCGTGCCGGTGCCGCAGTCGGCAAAGAAGGCAGCTCGCGGGGCCAGCGAGAGGGCGGTTTCCACCAGCAGTTCCGTTTCGGGCCGGGGAATCAGCGTGGCCGGTGTGACCAGAAAGTCGCGGCCATAGAATTCCCGCTCGCACAGAATGTACGCCGTGGGTTCTCCTGCGGCGCGGCGGGTCAGCAGGGCGGCGACGTGCGCCAGCGCATCGTGCGGCACCGGTGCGGCGGGGTGCAGTGCCAGGCGCAGCAGCAGGTCCGACCG
>NZ_VSMK01000747.1 GCF_011682075.1 Nitratidesulfovibrio liaohensis | reverse complement strand
CCCGGCGCCCGCAGGGGTCGTGGGCGGCAGTCCGGCGACGGCGGCGCGCTGGGCGCGCGCCAGTTCGTTCACCCGCGCCTCCAGCGTGCGCAGGCCCGAGGCCAGTGCGGCGTGTTCGTCGCGCATGCCGCGCGCAAGCTCTTCCATGCCGCGCAGCACGAAATAGAACATCACCAGCAATCCCGCGAAACACAGCAGGATGAACATCATGAACATGGTGGCGTTGTCGAACATGGTTCCTTTCTCTCCCGGAAAAAAAAGGCGGCATTTCCCCGGCCACCGGCCAGCGGGGCCGGATATGCACTTGCCGGGGAACCCCGCTTGCAGTAACCATCCGGCACCTAGCACATCCCACGATGCACCACAATACATGAGAACAAAGGGCACCACATGGCCTCATCCAATATCCGTCCCCATCTTGTCGTGGCCGACGAAAACGGCGAAATCTACGACCATCCGGACCTGCTGATGGTCTGTCGGCGCGGGCACGAATTCGCCCTGCCCCGTCCCGACGAACTGATGCCCCTGCCCGACGAGAGCGAGCTGTTCCTGCTGCCGGGCCGCCGCGCCGTGGGACTGGACCCGGAAACCGGTGAGGCCGTGGGCATGGACGAACTGGCCGTGGCCGCATTTGCCGCGCCCGCGCACACCCTGACCGCGCACCCCGCCTACGTCAGCGAAGCGGACGCCCCCACCCTGCCCCTGTTCGCATACGGGGCCGTGGGCTTTGCCAACGGGCGCTTCTACGTCTGCGCCAAGCGGGTGGACGAATCCAATCGCCAGGTGTTCAGGGGGGTCCACCGCAGGAAGGTGGAACAGACCGCCCGCGAACTGATGCGCCGCTACCCGGACAACCGGCTGATGCAGCACCTGACCGCCAAGTGCGCCCTTACCTATTCCTGCCCCGCCGCGCGCAACCTGTGCCTTGGCCGGTACGAGGCGCCGCTGCCCGTCTCTCGCGCATGCAATGCCCGCTGCGTGGGCTGCATCTCGCAGCAGGAGGCCGGGTCGCGCATTTGCGCCACCCCCCAGAACCGCATGGCCTTCACCCCCACGGCGGCGGAAATCGTGGAGGTTATGCGCCACCATGCCCGCAACGAGGTGGCGGAACCGGTCTTTTCCTTCGGCCAGGGCTGCGAGGGCGAACCGCTGACCGAGGCCCCCCTGATAGAGGAAGCGGTGCGCCTGTTCCGCGCCGAGGGCGGACGCGGCACGGTGAACCTGAATTCCAACGCCTCGCTGCCGGGCGCCGTGGAGCGCATTGCCGGGGCGGGCCTTACCTCGCTGCGGGTCAGCCTGAACAGCGCCCGCGAAGAACCGTACAACCGCTACTACCGCCCGCACGGCTACACCCTGGCCGACGTGCGCGAAAGCATCGCCACCGCGCGGCGCAACGGGGTGTTCGTCTCGCTGAACCTGCTGTATTTCCCCGGCATCACCGACACCGAGCCGGAACTGGAAGCCCTGCTGGACATGGTCCGCACCTGCGGGGTCAGCTTCATCCAGTTGCGCAACCTGAACATCGACCCCGAAATGTACCTCGAACTGCTGCAAGGGATCGAATTCGGCCCCAACATGGGCCTGGTCAACTTCCGCAAGCGGCTGCGCCGGGAATGCCCGTGGCTGGGCTTCGGCTACTTCAACCCGTATCTGGGCGACCGGGCGGATATGGAGGAACGGGGCGTCCCCCTGCCCGGCCAATGGCAACCCACCCCGCTGGCCGACCTGCTGCGCGACGCGCCGGAGGCCAGCCCCGACAGGGACACCCCTGATGCCGACAGCTCCGGGACGGCGAAAGACCTTTCCGGCGTGGAGGACACCGAGCCTGACGACGCTCACGAAGGCCTGCCCGAGGGGCACCTGGAAGCCGGGCCGCACGCGGGTGTCCCCGACGACGACGATCAGATCTGCGGCTGCGAGGACTGATCCAGCCGCGCCCCGCCATGCGGGGACATGGCTGCACATGCCAGCAACAGGACACCGCAACGGGCCGGAACCACGAGGTTCCGGCCCGTTGCCGTTTCGTGGGGCATCCCGGCCAATCCCGGCCAGTCCGGGCAAAAAGAACGGGGCCGCTCCCGAAGGAACGGCCCCGATGGCGTGCAATGAATGTCGCCGTGCTGGCTAGAAGGCCACCTGCACCTGCTCCGCTGCCTTGTCGCGACGGCGATCAATGGTGCCGATGCGCCAGGCCTGGGCGTGCATGGCATTGACGCGCCCCAGCACCTCGTCGCACACGTCGGGCGAGACGATCATGATGTAGCCGATGCCGCAGTTGAAGATCTGGAGCATTTCCGGCCAGGTCAGGTTGCCTTGGGCCAGCAGCCAGTTGAACACCGGCGGCACGGTCCACGAGCCGAAATCGATGTGCGCCTCCACGGTGGCGGGCAGCACGCGGGGAATGTTGTCGTAGAAGCCGCCGCCGGTCACGTGTATCATGCCCTTGATGTCGAAGTCGCGCATCACCGAGCGCACGATGTCCACGTAGATGGCGGTGGGTTCCAGCAACACCTCGGCCACGGTGCGGTCCGAGCCGGGCAGCGGATCGTCGCCGTTCAGGCCGCTCTGGGCCAGCACCTTGCGGGCCAGGCTGTAGCCGTTGGAATGCAGGCCGGTGGAGGCAATGCCGATGATGGCGTCGCCCACGCGAATGGACGAACCGTCCACGATGCGCGTATTGTCCACAAGGCCCACGCAGAAGCCCGCCAGATCGTATTCGCCGGGGGCGTACATTTCGGGCATTTCTGCGGTTTCACCGCCCAGCAGGGCGCAGCTTGCGCGGCGGCAGCCTTCCGCCACGCCGGAAATGACGCTGGCGGCCACGTCCACGTCCAGCTTGCCGGTGGCGAAATAGTCGAGGAAGAACAGCGGGCGGGCGCCCTGCACCAGAATGTCGTTGACGCTCATGGCCACCAGGTCGATGCCCACGGTGTCATGCTTGCCGAACTGGAAGGCGCACTTCAGCTTGGTTCCCACGCCGTCCGTGGAGGAAACAAGGACCGGTTCGTCCATCCCCGCGAGATCCGGCTTGAACAGGCCGCCGAAGCCGCCGATGTCGGATATCACACCATTGGTGTGCGTGCGGGCGACAATGGACTTGATGCGCGACACGAGGGCATTGCCGGCGTTGATATCCACCCCCGCATCGGTGTAGGCTTTGGAACGGTCCTCAGACATTAACGTAGGCTCCTTGGGTCGGCTGGCTTCGGATTTTCCGGAAGCCCTTCATAGGCTTTTACCCCCCGAAGCGCAAGAGGAACACACCATGAAACCCTTGCTGGCACGGGCCTTCATCAATGGTATACTGGTAATGGTCATGCTGTCCACAGCGGTATTGACGGGTGTGGCCATTGCCCGCGAAAGCGCTGCCGTGCAGACGCCCCCCACCGCCCTGATTGCCGCTGCCGCGACCGGCTCCGGCGGCACGGGCGACGGCATTCCCCCGCAGCAGGAGCGGCCCCGCCAAGACACCTTCATGGGTACCGGCGGCGACCAGTCGTACATCGGGCGCGACCCGGACACCGGCGACCGGGTCATGGAATCCAAGGGGCCGCCCCGCCATCAGGACATGCCGCAACAGCAGGTGCCCATGATCATCGCGCCCGAGATCAACGTGAACGGCACGTGGGGGCAGCCCCAGGGCGGCAGCAGTGGAAATTGGGGCAACAGCGGCAACGAGGGCAACAGAGGAAACCGCGGCGGTGTGATGCGGCCCACGCCCCTCCCCGCAGGCGGCATCGGGACGGGCAGGCGGCAATAGCCGCACGGCCCCGTGCAGGCTGAAGGCCGTGCCCGGCCCGCCGGATGGTCCGCATCCCAGTTGTCCGAGGCTCCCCGTCCGGCACCCTTCCATCCATCAAGGACCATCGCCATGCTTGATGCACGCCTCTGGAAGCCCCTGCCACCGCCCGACGGCAGCGATGCCACCGCATCGTCGGATGCGAAGGAGGCGCGCGTGCAGTGCCGCCTTTGCAGCCATTACTGCATCATTCCGGGGGGCGGCACGGGCCGCTGCGGAGTACGGGTGAATCGGCCAGACACGCCAGGACCTGGCGTGGCGGGCCCAGACGTGACGGGAAATGCCGCACCCGTGGGCAGGCTGTTCACCCTGGTGGGCGACAACGTGGCCGCCGTGAACCTGGACCCGGTGGAAAAGAAGCCGCTGTTCCACTTCATGCCCGGCACGCTCACCTGGTCCTTCGGCACCATGGGCTGCAACCTGGCATGCAGCTTTTGCCAAAACTGGTCGTTGTCTCGTCCGCCCGCCGAAGAAGGCGTGGTGCGCGGCCAGCGCACCACCCCGGCCACACTGGTGGCCGAGGCCAAGGCCAACGGGGCTGCCTCGGTATCGTTCACCTATTCCGAGCCAACCATATTTTTCGAACTGATGGCCGACACGGCGGACGCGGCCCGCGCCGCCGGGCTTGCCACCATCATGGTCTCCAACGGGTTCCAGTCGCCGGAATGCCTGGCGGAACTGGAACACCGCATCGACGCGGCCAACATAGACCTGAAGGCCTTCACCGAGCATTTCTACGCAACCCAGTGCGGCGCGCGGCTGAAGCCGGTGCTGCACACCCTGCGCACCATTGCCCGCATGGGCTGGTGGCTGGAGGTGACCACCCTGCTCATCCCCGGCCTGAACGACGACCCGGACGAACTGCGCGACATGGCCCGGTTCATCCGGGACGAACTGGGGCCGGACGTGCCGTGGCACCTTTCGCGCTTTCACCCGGCCTACCGCCTGACCGACCGCCCGCCCACCCCGCCCGCCACGCTGGAACGGGCCTGGGAAATCGGCCGCGAGGAAGGGCTGCACTTCGTCTACCTGGGCAACATGCCGGGCCACCCTGCCGAATCCACCCACTGTCCCGCCTGCGGCGCGCTGTTCGCCCGGCGCGATGGCTTTCACACCCATCTGCCCGCCTCATCGCGGTGTGTCCGCTGCGGGGCCGCCATGCCGGGGGTGGGCTGGGATACCCCGGAGAACTGATGCTGCTGATATACACCGGCAACGGCAAGGGAAAGACATCCGCCTGCGTGGGGCAGGCCATCCGTGCCATGGGCCAGGGGATGACCGTGGCCTTTGGCCAGTTCATGAAGCGCCACGGCCAGGCGGGCGAGCAGGAAATGCTGGAACGCCTGCTGGGCGAACGCTTTCGCGCCGGGGGCAAGGGCTTTCTGCGCCGCGAGGAAGACCGCCCAGCCCACCGCAAGGCCGCGCAGGAACTGCTGCAATGGGCGGAAGACACCCTGCCCCAGGTGGACCTGCTGGTGCTGGACGAAACCCTGTACGCCCTTGGTTACGACATCGTGACCCGCGACGAGGTGGAACACCTGCTGGAACTGGCGGAACCGCAGGGCAGGCATCTGGTGCTGTCCGGGCGCGGCCTGCCCGACTGGCTGGCCGAGCGGGCCGACCTGGTCACCGAAATGAACGAGGTGAAGCACCCGTGGCAGAAGGGGGTGCAGGCCACCAGGGGCATCGAGTTCTAGGGGGGGGTATTCCGGAACGGCACGACGGCGCCGCCCCGCGCAAATCATTGCGGCGCCGTCATTATGTGCCTATATGATTCCAAAGGGTATCGCATTCCCGCAACACGAAGGAGGCACTATGGAACCCCTCGCCATGACCTCGTTCACCGGAGCTTCAGGCAAGGCCTACACCTTTGCGGTGTACCCGCTGGACGCCACCCTGGCCGACTTCAGCGGGGTATTCATGTTCGCGCGCAAGCCGCAGGCGGTACTGAACACGGGGTACAGTCCCATGTTCATCGGGCACTCCGCAGAACTGGGCAGCCACCTTGGCAGGCATGACAAGCGCGCTGCCGCGTTGGGCCAGGGCGCCGACTGCCTGTGCGTGCACCCCGCCGATGCGGAGGAAAGAGCCACCATTGCCGATGACCTGCTGAAGTCGCACCCCACCCCCTGCAATTGACGCGGAGCGGCCAGCCGGAGAGCGCACGGCGTACCCGAACCAGACATCACCGGGTATCAACGGGCGCCACCGGCCATCAATCCGGTTGCCGCTACCGGACCTGTAGACAACAAGCCCCCGCCAGCATCGCCAGCGGGGGCTTCGTCATGTGCAAGGGGTGGATGATGCGGCGGGAGCCAGTGGGCAAATGGCGGCTAGGCCAGCCCACAGCCAGCCCTACAGCCGAACAGTCCCTGCTCTACCCGGCCATGCGGCGTACGGCATCAAGAAAGCGCGAACGCAGCGCCTCGCCCATCAGCGCCCGCTTCACCGGGCCAAGGCGCAAAAAGCCGCCCACCAGCCCGCGCATAAATTCCTGGGTGCGGCTGTTGGGGTTGTCGAACACCAGGTTTTGCAGGGTGCCGCGTTCCAGGCTTTGCAATATGACCCGCTCGAAGCTGTCCACCGGGTGCAGCACCTTGCGCTCACGCGGGTGCAGCCGCAGCGCCCCGGTGGGACATTTCAGCGCGCAAGCCCCGCACCCCAGGCAATAGGCCTCGTCCACCGTGCAGCGCCGGTCGCGCTTACGGCCATCGGGCGGCACCGGCAGCGACACCGCGTCAATGGGGCAGGCCCGCTCGCACAGGCCGCAGCCGTTGCACAGGCTGGCATCGCACCGGGCGATGAACGACGAAGTGACAAGTATCCCCGTGTGCCCCCACTGGCGGATGCCCTGCATGAGGTTGCAGCAGCAGCCGCAGCAATGACAGATGAACCCCACGCCCTGCTGCACGTTATCGGCGGACAGGGTGAAGCCCAGGTCGCGCGAGCGGGCCAGAATGTCGTGCATGGCCGCCTTGTCGATGCGCCGGGCAAAGCCGTGCCTGATCAGGTATTCCGCCCCGGTGCCCATGGAGGTGCAGGTTTCCATGTCCACGTCGCACTGCCGGGTGCCAAGGTGGTGCTTTTCATGGCGGCACGAGCACAGGCCCACGGCAAAGGTGCGGTTCTGCTCCACCAGCGCGGCGGCGCGCTCGTAGTCCAGAATTTCCACATGGTCGCCCAGGGTCTGCTGGTGCGGCAGGGCGCGCATGACCGAAACGCGTTGCCCGTCGCCAAAATTGGCGTCCAGAAAGGCCCGGTCGCCGAACATGTAGTCGTGGAACAGCTCAGCCCAGCGCTTGCTGGGCAGCGCCCCGCCGGTGCGCATCATGGTAAATTCGAAGATGCCGATGACGATGGGGCTGATCATGTACAGGCAACTGTCGTCGGCATCGGCAGGGGAGGAGCCATCCGCTGCCGGGTGGACGTGCTCGTGGTGATCATGATGCCCCTTGCCTCCGCGATGGGCCGACGCGGCCAGATGCTCGGCAGCCCCTGCCGCATGGTCGCCATCCTCGCGGATGTCCAGCACCAGCCCCTTGTCGCACAGCCGATCCAGCAGCACCTGCAACCGGGAGCGGTTCATGCCGGTGACCCGTTCCAGCCGCCCGATGGACGACGGGCGGTACGGCATGCGCACCACCAGTTCCGCTTCTTCCGGGGTGTACAGTTCGCGCAGCATGGCGTGGAAAGCGTCGTTCCACGGCGTGCGCACGGGCGTGTTGTCGATGGCGTTGCCGAGTCGGCGGTAGATGTCCCTGGCGGCGATGTGTCCCATGATGGCTCCGGAGAGAGTGCGAAGATGGGGAAAGCGCGGCGGACCGACGCCCCCATCCACCGCAATGCCCCATGCCGACGGGGGTGTCAAAGACTGGGGGCAGCGAGGGCAACGGGGGTGACGGGGCGGCTCCAACCATTCAGAAACGTGGGAATAGGCGCGGCAACTGCCGCTACGTACGTGCAGTACGGCGGGCGTGACCAGCCCGGATGGCGCGATACCTGCCCACCCGACGTGCCCAGGTCTGCCCCGCCCCCCGCCCATGCCGTACACAAACGAAAAGCCCCCACGGGCACAATGCCGACAGGGGCCTTCAGGCTTCGGGACACGGCGCGGGGCCGTGGCGGGCCGCCTAGCGTTCGCGGAAAACGATGCGGCCCTTGGTCAGGTCGTAGGGAGACATGGCGACACGCACCTTGTCACCAGGCAGGATGCGGATGCGGAACTTGCGCATCTTGCCGCACAGGTGGCTGAGTACGGTGTGGCCCGTTTCCAGTTCCACACGGAACAACGTGCTGGGCAGGGCTTCCTGCACCACGCCCGCCACTTCGAAATAATCGTCCTTGGCCATAGGGTCTCCTCCTGCTTGTGGCGCGCACCGCGCCGAAAAGAAAGGGTCCCGCCCGAAATGGGCGGGACCCGGTCCAGACGATAGGCGGAGCGAAGACCTACCAGCGGGGCTGGCGGGGAGCGCGTTCCTGCGCTTCGTTCACCTTCAGGCTGCGGCCCTGAAAGTCGCGGCCATCAAGGGCTTCCATGGCGGCGCGGGCGCCGTCGTCGTCCATTTCCACGAAGCCGAAGCCACGGGGACGACCGGTTTCGCGGTCCATGATCAGGGCGACGGACTGCACTTCGCCGTGGTTGGAGAACAGGGCGCGCAGGTCGCTTTCGCTGCTGGAGAAGGGAAGGTTGCCGACGTAGAGCTTCTTGGACATGTGAAATACTCCGGAATTTTCTCAGGCTCTTCTTTTCATCTGTCCGGAGCTTTGCACATGCGAAGATCGAACGAGGGAAACAAGAACGCTGCCAATTGGTAAGGAGATGCGTAAATACGCACCTTCCACCCTGTCGTCAAGCGGACCGCACGCAAAATAACGGGGCACGCCCGAAAAATTGCCGTCTTCCGCCAGCATATTTTTTAAAAAACATTGCATAACAGCATATTATAGAAAACTACGCCCAATAACACGGCGAACGAAATATCGCACGTAGAATGTGCGCAGGATGTGCGCAGTCGAACGAACGGCAACACGCGGCATCGTCTCTGCCATCTGGCCTGCACGCATGCAAAAAAAGGGGGTTACGGAAATTTTCCGTAACCCCGTATTTTACTGGTCGGAACGACTGGATTCGAACCAGCGACCCCCTGCTCCCAAGGCAGGTGCGCTACCAGGCTGCGCTACGTTCCGGTGATGCCACGACGGCGGCGTCATGGCGTACGGTGGTCAGATAGTCGAAAGAGTGTCTCGGTGCAAGGAAAAATGGCAGACGGCTGGCTGGGGCAGTTACGTCGAGGCTTGCGAAGGGGCAACCACACCACATCCCCCACACTCAGGCACGCTGGCGTTGGACGTTCAGCAACACACTGGCGGACTGGTGGCGATGCTACGGGTTGCGCAACGTAGCGACGGCCCGGCGCCGCAAAACAGCACTCTTTACTAAGCCCACAGCCGCGTGGCCTTTTGCGCCAGCGGCCCGCTCAGCCGTACGAAGTTGCCCACCAGCAGCGCGGAGATCACGGTGCCCTCGCGCAATCCCAGCACCGTGCCCGCGAATATCAGGCTGACGACCACCGCCACCACCACATGCCCGCAGTCGAACAGGGTTTTCACGTTGCCCACGGCCAGCCGCGTGCGGTAGGCGATGGCCACCACCAGCCCTTCGCCGGGCAGTATGCCCACCTGGCAGACTATCTCCAAGGCGATGCCCAGCCCCAGGATGGCGCTGCCCACCACCACCGCCGCCATCTGCAACGGGTAGCCGTCCAGCGGCAGAAACTTCGTCAGGGCCATGGCGATATCGATGAACACGCTGAACACCATCACCACGGGCATCTGCACCAGGTACTTGCGCGACAGTCCTTCGCGCATCACCAGCATTTGCAGGGCAACGAACACGATATTCACCAGCAGGGTAAGCATGCCCAGCGACATGCCCGACAGCAGCGACAGCACGTACGGCACGCTGGTGATGGGCGTGGTGCCCAGCCGGGCGTTGGTGACCAGGGCAATGCCGAAGGCGCACAGAAACAGCGAACATCCGAAGAACAGGTATCTTTTCAAGGCCTTTTTTCCATCCATGAAAACTTCCATCTGTTCAGGTGAGTCGCAACGGCGGATGTGGTGCCTGTCCTTCCGCCGTTACGCCGGGATGTGGCGGGACACGCCGGGGGAGGCGGGCGTGGCGGGCACAACGGGCAGCCAGAGCCGCGAAACGTAAAAACGACCAAGGGAAGCGCATGGCGCCTCCCCTGGCCGGTAACAATATCAGCGTGTGTTGCCGGACCGGCAACTTCCCACCTTTCGGCAGAAGTTGCAAACAGCCCGATGTGGCGGTTGGGGTTTACATGGCCCCACGTTGGGGTGCGCGTCAGCGGCGGCTGACGCGTGGCCGGACAGGGATCATCCCCTCTCCGGCCCTCCGTGGCCTGCCCAATTCGGCCCGGCCCGGAGCAGGCTCTGGCCGGAACAGGTTCTGGCCGGACCGCATCCGGTCCCGCGCCGTTCACCTGCCGCCAGTGGCTACGGCTTCATGTCGAGCTTTTTCGTCTGGCCGCCAGACACACCAACCCGCTGCATCAGGCCAACGCCCTGCGGCTTCTTGTCGTCGGTCAGCCAAGTGAACCCGGTGACAATGAAGAACTGCCCGTCGGCAATATCCTTGAAGACGAAGGTGCCGCTGTCGGTGCACACCGTCTGCGGGTGGTCGGCAAGGTAGCGCGGGTCGTCGTTGGTGATGACAGGCGGCGGCGCAGCGCCCTGCCCCAGGCGCAGGGTGCCCTTATCGTCGCTGCCGTAGATGGCGAACATGCGTTCGCTGGAATAGGCCGTCACCGGCACCAGCGTCACCGGCTTGCCCGCGCAGGTGGCCACCTCGCCACCGGGCGTTCTGGCCGTGGCCGTACCCCGGATGGTGTTCTTGCCGGGGGCCAGCTTGCGGCGCGCCTCCCTGGAATCGTACGGCGTGCTCAGGGTGACGGTGCGGGGCTGTTGCGGTTCGGCCTGTTGCGGTGCGGGCCGGGCTTCCTGCGTGGACTGGCCGGGAAAGCCGGTGATGGACCGCTTGGGGCCGCAACCTGTCACCAGCAGGGTCGCCACCAACAGGGCCAGCAGTAACGTCACCTGCGAAAACGGCAGCACCCACGAAAATAGGGCAGACCTGCGGGCAGGCCTGACACCCGGTGCGGACCGCGCGCGGCGTTGATGCGTCATCTCGTGTGTCTCCTTTTTTCCGGCGATAGCAGACCCGCGCCTGTCTGGGCAACCGGGGGGTGTCAGTCGGGCCTGCTGCGCGACCATGCTGCATGGGCAAGCTACGACCTGGTTGGGCCTACACTGCGGGTGAACGGCGACCTGACGGAGTCAAACCCTGGCATGCGGACAAAAGCGCCCCTCGGCATCGCCCGGGCCGTCCTCTCAAGGATAGTGAATTCCTGTCTCCAGCGAAAAATCGTGCACACGCAACGGAGCCAGCCGTCAGCGGGTGCGCCTCCCTCCCTTGCCGCCGCCTATTCCGCCGCCCTTCCCACTGGCGTTGTCGACGCCATTCCCCAGTGCTGCGTCAGCCGTGGCCGCCTGCTGCATGCGCCGCGTGGTCAGCCGGGTGGGCGATGCGGCCAGGGGGTTTTCCGGCCAGGGGTGCTTGGGGTAGCGGCCCCGCATCTCGGCCCGCACCGCAGGGTATCCGGTGCGCCAGAACCCGGCCAGGTCGCGCGTGACCTGCAAGGGCCGCCCGGCGGGCGACAGCAGGTGCACCACCAGCGGCACGTGCCCCCCGGCAACGCAGGGGGTTTCCCGCGCGCCGAACATTTCCTGCAACTTCACCGCCAGCACCGGACCGCCTTCCGCCCCGTAGTCCACCAGCACCTGCGAGCCGGACGGCACCTCGATGCGCTCCGGGGCCTCGGCGTCCAGCCGCCGCGCCAGTTCCCATGGCAGCAGGGCCGCCAGCGCGCCCGCAAGATCGATGCGCGCGAACTGCGTACGCCGGGTGATGCCGGACAGGTACGGGGCCAGCCATTGCTCCAGCCCGGCCAGCAGGGCCGCGTCGGACACGTCCGGCCAGATGGGCTCGCCCGGACAGGCAGATGCGTCCGGGCAGGCAGATGCGTCCGGACAGGCAGATGCGTCCGGACAGGCAGATGCGTCCGGGCAAGTGGTCGCGGGCAACGCATCTTCCGCCGTCCGGCCCGTCTCGCGCTCCTCCAGCCCGCGCAGCAAGGTCACCCGCGCGCGCCATTGTTCCAGTTCCGGCGTCCACGGCAGGCAATGCAGCCCGATGGACCGGATGCCCGTCACCACCGCCGCCGTGACCGCCTCCGGGTCCGCCGCGTCGTGGGGAGCATCGTCCAGAACCAACGCACCCAGCCGTCGCTGCCGCCGGGCGGCCACGGCCTCGGCCCGGTCGTCCCAGACCACGAAGGCCCCTTCAACGATGGAGGCGCCAAACGCTTCCTCGATGTGCGCCCGCGACAGCGGCGCGCAACGGCGGATGCGTCCGCGCGCCGCGTCGCCGTCCATGTCACCCACGGCCAGGAAGGATTCCCGCGCCAGCGGGTCTTCCGGCGGCAGATATGCCCCGCGCCCGCAGGCCAGACGGAACTGCCCCTGCCCGCGCCCCTCGGCCACCCGATCCGGATAGGCCAGGGCCAGCACCTCGCCCGTGGCTTCCGGGTCGGGCCGCGTGCCCTGCCGGGTGCCCTGCCTCCGGCTTCCGGCGGCATCAAGGTCCATGTCGGCCAGCCGGGCCACC
>NZ_VSMK01000736.1 GCF_011682075.1 Nitratidesulfovibrio liaohensis | reverse complement strand
CTGGCCGTGCCGCACCAGGCGCCCCACGGTTTTCTGCTCCGTCGACGCCGGGTCATGGCTGGCCGGAAAGGCGGTGATGGCCACGTTGATGCCGATGGTCTCAAGGGCCGAGGCCACGGCATGACAGACCGTGCTGGCCAGTCTGATGTTCGGGGTCATGGACCCGGAGCAGTCGAGGAGCAGATGCACGGCGGTGTTGATGCCGACGCGAGTTCCCTTGCGCATGAAGACGCGAGCGTCATCCGTGGCGATGCGGTGGAGCCTGCGCGGGTCGAGCCTCCCGCTCCGTGCCCCGTGGGTCCGGCTGATGGTCGCAGCCTGCAACAGGCCATGAAGCCGCGTCCGCAGGGCCGTTGATGACCGCCTGGCCTCGACGATGTCATCAGGGTGCAGGTCCGAACTGGCCTTGTGGGTGACTGTAGCCACGCTGACGGGCAATCCATCACGTGCGGGAGCCTCACGCTTCAGGGCCTCACCAAGGATTGTCCCGAATTCCTGTGGAAGCTCGTCCTCCTGGGCATGCAGCAGGTTCCGTATCCGTTCCCACGGTGATGCCGTAGGCTGGTTGCCATTGCCAGCCCCACCCTCCGGGGCGTCCCCAGTTTGATTGGCGTCCGGATTCGTACCTGAAGCGGGTGGCGGCGTTTGCGTGGCCTTGCCCAGTTC
>NZ_VSMK01000735.1 GCF_011682075.1 Nitratidesulfovibrio liaohensis | reverse complement strand
CGCGGGCCCACCTGCACGCGCTGGCCGCGTCCCCGCCGCAGGTGGTGCTGGCAGAGGGGGGCACCGCGCCGGAACGCATGGCCCTGGCCCTGTACTGGGCGGCGTTGCTGAACTGCGAGGCTCCGGACGATGCCCGCCCCTGCCTGTCCTGCCAGTCGTGCCTGCGCATGGCCGGGGGCGGCCACCGCGACCTCATCGTGCTGGACGGCAACAAGCCCAGCGCCGAGGAAGGTTCCTTTTCCATAGAAAACGTGCGCGCGCTGCGCGGCCTTTTGGGCGAACCCCCGCGAGAGGGCCGCAAGCGCGTGGTGGTGCTGGTGGACGCCCACACCCGCGTGGAGGCGGCCAACGGCCTGCTGAAGTCGCTGGAGGAACCCCGCCCCACCACCTGTTTCGTGCTGCTGGCCCCCCAGCGCGAACGGCTGCTGCCCACCCTGGTGTCGCGCAGTTTCGTGCTCACCCTGGCCTGGCCCACTGATGCCACCCCGCCGCCCCCGGCGGTGCGCGACTGGCTGGACGCGCTGGTGGAATTCATCCAGACCGGCGGCGGCTGGATGGAACGCACCTCCCGCAAGGGCGATCTGGACGCCCCCCTTGCCGCCGCCGTGGTGCTGCACTGCCAGCGCGCCCTGGCAGACGTGCTGGCCGGGCGCGCCGCAGACCCGCT
>NZ_VSMK01000734.1 GCF_011682075.1 Nitratidesulfovibrio liaohensis | reverse complement strand
CGGCCCGGCCCGGCGTGGGCATGGCGGGCACCGCCATCCGCCCCCGCACCGGCGACGACCTGCTTTCGCGTTACCTGGAACTGACCTATACCCTCAACCGGGGTGCCGCCGGTTCCGTGCCGTTCCTGCCCGGCGGGGCCTGGCTGGCCCGGCGCGACGCCTTCGAGGCGGTGGGCGGCTTTTCCGGCTACGAGGAACGCTACGGCCAGGACGCCTACCTTTCGCGCCGCCTGCGCGACAACGGCTACCTGCTGTGGGCCGTGGACGGCGTGGAGGCCTTCGAGGTGCGGCGCATAGGACGGTTGCAGATGGTGCGTCGCGGCTGGCGCTGGCAGGGCCACCACATGAAGGCCGCCCTGGACGAGGGCCGCCCGCTGGACGAAGTGCTGAACGTGGTGCTGTACTCCATGCGTGAACGCATGCTGCGCTCGCGCGCGGCAGACCCGCGCCTGCTCTATTTCGATCTGCTGTACGCCCTGCACGCCCTGATGGACACCGTGGCCCACGCGGCCCAACGCATGGGGCAGGCGGAAGGGCAAGCGACAGCCCTGGCGGGTGGCGAAGGGGCGCGCGCAGCGCTGCGCCATTCTGCGGCGGCCTTCCTGAAGCCCTGGCCGCAGCTGTGCACGGCCCTGTGCGCCGACCTGGCGGAACTGGGGCATGCCCCGCTG
>NZ_VSMK01000733.1 GCF_011682075.1 Nitratidesulfovibrio liaohensis | reverse complement strand
CCGGCCACGGCGGCGGTGACCCCCGCCAGCGCGGCGGCCAGCGCGGGCCTGCCGCGTACGGCCTCGATGTAGGGCGCGCCCAGGAATATCCACAAAAAGCACGGGGTGAAGGTGACCCACACCGTCAGGGTGGCGCCCAGCAGCCCGGCGAGGGCCGGGGGGAGCACGCCGGGGCTGTTCCACGCGGCCAGATAGCCCACGAACTGCAACACCAGTATCAGCGGGCCGGGGGTGGTTTCCGCCAGCGCAAGGCCGCCCAGCATGTCGGCGGCGGTCAGCCAGCCGTGGGCCTCCACCGCCTGCTGGGCCACATAGGCCAGCACAGCGTAGGCCCCGCCAAAGGTGACCACCGCCATCTTGCTGAAGAACACGCCCATGCGCGCGTAGACGCTGTCCCACCCCAGCAGCAGGCCGAGCAGCAGCACCGGCCCCAGCCACAGCGGCAGCCATGTGGCCAGCACGCGCAGGGCGCGGGCGGTGGATGGTCGGGCATGGTCGGGCATGTGGCGGATGGCCGGAAGGGGAAGGTTGCCGTGGGGCATTTCGTCGCGCGCGGGGGCATGCGAGGCGGTGCCCCCTTTGTGCCCGTTGTCCCCGTTGGCGCCGCCCGTTGCCGGTGCGTACCGTGCACGCAGCCAGCCCAGCAGCCCCGCGCCGAAGACCACCGCCGGAAAGG
>NZ_VSMK01000732.1 GCF_011682075.1 Nitratidesulfovibrio liaohensis | reverse complement strand
CCGCGCGTGCACATGCCCGCGCCAGCGGCCCCGCCCGTGGTCGAAACCGCTCCGGTGGCCGCCCCGCGCGGCCTGGCGGATTTCGCCCTGGTGGAGCGAGTGGAGCCGCAGGGGCAGGATGGCCGGAACGGGCATGACGGGCCATACGCCACGGCGGTACAGGGTAATTTGGGCGGTCTCGGCGATGCGTCCGGCAGGCCGGTACTGCGCATCCTGTACAACGCCAGCACAAAGGGAACGCTGCATCCCTGCCCCTCCTGAGGGGGCGGCACCTCTGGTGGGCTTGCCCGGCGGGCGAGCATGTACAAGCAATGGCGCGGCCAGGACGGCATCCCGACCCTGGTGCTGGCCGGTCCCGACGAATTTGCGCCGGATGCCGGAGAGGACGCGACGGGCCGCCTGGCATCCATGACGCGCAAGGCCTACAACCTGCTGCGTGTGGACGACGGCTACCTGTCCGCCGCTGCCGCCGCCTGGTTCCGCGACCATGCGGGCGGCATGCCCAAAGGCTTCCGCGAGGTGGGCGGAGAACCGGTCACCCGTCTGCATCAGGTGGCCGGGCGCACCGTGGCCGTGGTCTTTCTGCCCGCGCTGCCCAAACCGTGGGAAGACCCCACCCCCGCCATGGCCGCGCAGGCGGTGCAGGCCGGGCTGGCCGCACGCGCACGGGCCGACCTGGT
>NZ_VSMK01000731.1 GCF_011682075.1 Nitratidesulfovibrio liaohensis | reverse complement strand
CTGCCGGTGGCGCCGCGTTCCAACGCCCGCAGCCGCCATGGCGATGCGGGCGTGAGCACCCCGTGCGCCTGCGGAACGCAGCCCGCATCCCCCGCCATGCTGCCGCACGAGGCGCTGGAGCACCTGCGCACGGTCATGGAAACGGGTGCGGTGGTGGACACGGTGGGCATTGCCGGTCCCGGCGATCCGTTCGCCGTGCCCCACCGCACCCTGGAAACCCTGCACCTGGTGCACGCCGCCTACCCGCACATCACCCTGTGCGTGACCACCAACGGCCTTGGCGTGGCCAGCCATGCCGCTGCCCTGGCCGAGCTTGGCGTCAGCCACGTTACCCTGCTCATGGACGCCGTGGACCCGGAACTGGTGGACACCCTGTACGCCTGGATCCGCCCCGGCACCCGCACCCTGCGCCCCGGCGAGGGCGCCTCGCTGCTCGTGGACGAGCAGGCCGTGGCTCTTGCCGCGCTGGTCAGGGCGGGCATCGAGGTCACGGTGTGCGTCACCGTGTACCCCGGCATCAATGATTCCCACGTGGGCGACATCGCCGCCGCCGCCAAGGTGCTGGGCGCCTCGGGCATCTACGTGGTGCCCTTCGTTCCCGCCGAGGACGCGACCGGCCCCGTGCCCGCTGCCGATGCGGCCACCATGGACGCCGCCCGCAATGCGGCAGCCGCCTGCCT
>NZ_VSMK01000730.1 GCF_011682075.1 Nitratidesulfovibrio liaohensis | reverse complement strand
TGGCGGGGCGCGGTGCGCCGTGGCGCCATGCGTGGCCGGGTCGTGCGGCGCGGTGTTGCGCGGCCTGTCCCGCCTGGTCATGTCTGACCGCGACGGGTCATGTCGGGTCACGCGGTTTCATGGGCGCGTCCGGCACCCCGCCCTCCATTTAGTCGTCTCGGGACAATGATGCAATGGGATTCAGGGGCTCCGGCGCGAAAAGGAGCGCACTTTCCGGGGGACGTCGGCATGGCGGCGCCGGGCGGGGGCTGTCGGCCCCCCGTGCCCGCAGGGTGACGACAACGCTCCGTGCGCATGCGCACCGCGCCGGTGCCGCATTCCCGCGGCGTGGCATGGAAGGGGGAACGGCCCGCCGCAACCGCCACGACCGGTTGTGCAAGTGGACACCCGCATGCCCATGGGCGGCTGCACATTGTTGCAAGTGGGCTCGGCCCCGGCTACACTCCGCCGCGTATCGAACCGGCATGCCGCCGGGCATATTTCCCTGTCACGCCGTCTCCGTCAGGAGTATCCATGCACCGCCTCCATGCCGCCTGCCTGCCGACGACGCAGCGCCGCAGATGCCGCCTTGCGCGCACGATCCTTCTTGTCCTGATGCTGGGCGCAGCCCTGCCCGCGTCCGTGCTGGCCGCCGACGCGGCCACGCCGGGCGCCGGTATGCCGGGGGGCATGTCCGTTGCCGCC
>NZ_VSMK01000729.1 GCF_011682075.1 Nitratidesulfovibrio liaohensis | reverse complement strand
CCCACCACCATGCGGGCCAGGGTGGACTTGCCGCAGCCGCTTTCGCCCACCAGCCCCAGGGTGCGGCCCCGGTCCAGGGTCAGCGACACGCCGTCCACGGCGCGCAGCACGGCGGGCGTGGGGTCGAACATGCCCCGGCGCACGGTGAAGTGGCGGCTGATGCCGCGCAGTTCCAGAAGCGGTGCTATGGCGAATCTCCTGTGCTCATGAAAAATGTCTGACCGCCGATGGGCAGCGGGCCGGGCCGAACCGTCCGACCCTGTCAGGCCGCATCTGGCCGCATCTGGCCGCATCTGGCCATATCTGGTCTCATGCCCATCTGGGCGCATCTGATCGCATCCGGGCCGGAACGCCATGGGCAGAATGGCACGGCGGGCGGTGGCGCGTCCAGACGGTTCCCGCCCCGTCGTCCTCCGTTTCCGCCCGCTCCCACTTGTCGCCGCCTGGCGCCGCGCGCCCCGGCTACAGCCCGTAGCGCTTCAGCTTGCGCCACAGAGAGGCGCGGTCGATGTCCAGCACCTTCGCCGCCTGCGTCCGGTTGCCGCCCGCCAGTTCCAGCACCCATTCGATGTGCGCCCGCTCGTTCTCGTCCAGGGTCATGGGGCGGCCATCGGGCGTCATGCCTTCCCCGGCCCCGCCGGGCATGCGGGCAGCCTCGTCGGCGCGCAGCACCAGCGCGGGGCCTG
>NZ_VSMK01000728.1 GCF_011682075.1 Nitratidesulfovibrio liaohensis | reverse complement strand
CGGGGGTGCGCTGGGCCAGCGTGGCCTCCAGCGTTGCCAGTTGTCCGCGCAGCCCCTGTGCCCGCAGGCCCCGTTCGGCGGCGCGCTCGCGCTCCCGTTCGAAGCGGGCCTTGCCGTCCTGCGGAAAGCGTTCCACCACTACGTCCAGCCGGGCCAGCTGCCCTTCCACGGCCACCAGTTCCTGCCATTGCCGCCACACGCCCAGACGGCGTTCCAGTGCGCGGTGTTCGGCCTCGCGGGTGGCGCGGTCGGCGCGTACCCCGGCCAGCCGGGCGGACAGGTCGTCCAGTTCGGCGGACAGGGCGTCGTAGCGGGCGGTGTCCCTCTCGTGGGTGCGCAGGGTGGCGCGCAGGGTTTCCAGTTCCTTCAGCGCCTCGTTGAGCGGCGGCTTGCGGCCCTCCGGCAGGTACAGCGCGGCCATGCGGCCCGAAAGATCATCCAGCAACTGGCTGGGCGGACGCAGCCCCTGCCCGGCCCCGGCCCCCAGCAGCACGTTGCGTGCGCCTTCCGCCGAGAGCGAGGAAAATTCCTGCAATTCCGAAAGACTGAACCCGTAGATGTTGCGGTAGAGGTCGGGCGTCACCCCGTGCAGCAGGGCGGCGGCCAGTTCCGCGTCCAGCGGCGTGCCCTGCGCGTCGGTGAAGGTCAGCGTGCCGCCGTGCGCGCCGGGCCGGCGGGTAAGCCGCAC
>NZ_VSMK01000737.1 GCF_011682075.1 Nitratidesulfovibrio liaohensis | reverse complement strand
CGCGCCGCAGTCGCAATCTCGTCAGCAGGCCCAGAGCCAGCCCGGCGGCAAGGCCGAGCAGCAGCGCGGGCCACGTCCACTGCACGGCGCCTTCGACGGCGGCCCAGGCCGGGCGGGCAGTGACAATGGGGGTGACGATTGTAGCGGCGGCAACGGCGGCAACGGCGGCAACGGGGCCAATGTCGGCCAAGGGCGGCAGGGGCAAACGCAGGCGTGATACGGACGGGAGAACCGGCAGGCGAAACGCGTGGGGCACAAGGCGCGGGCGGGGCGGGATGCGCAGGCGGCGAATGCGGCGGGAGGTGTTTGCGGCATGTTGGCGTGCGGCGGGCACAAGGTCCGGCGGTAACATGCGGGAGTGGCGCGGGCAGTCGGCAGGCATGCGCGAGGGCGCATGCGACGATGCCTCCTGCGCCCAGAGCGCCTTGCGGCGGGTGGTCATCTGAGGCCCTTCGGGAAACGGCGTTGGATGAAAGGAAGGATAGAGGATTCCGCTCCGTTTGAAAAGCACCCCAAGTGTCATGTGCCTGATGTCACGGGATATTGTTCCGGACTGTGGCCCGTCTTTCCCCCGTATTGACCCGGCGGGGCCGGGCTGTTGCCAGGGGGAGGTGCGTGGCGCATGCACGCAGGGGGGCATCACCCTTGATCTTTCCTGTTGACGGATGGCTCCGCATGGGGCAAGGGCAGAAACTGGGGCCGCGCAGCAGGACATCGGTCCTGTCCCGATGAAACGGCGCGGGCGTGTTCCATTTTTAGTGAGAGGTTTTTCGCATGGCCAAGTCTATCTACGTCGGCAATCTGCCTTGGGCCGCCACCGAGGACGAAGTGCGCAGCCTGTTCAGCACCTACGGCACGGTGCTTTCCGTCAAGCTGGTCACCGACCGTGAAACCGGGCGCGCCCGTGGTTTCGGCTTTGTCGAGATGGATGACGCCGCTGCCGCGGCGGCCATCGAAGCCCTGGACAACACACCGTTCGGCGGCCGCAACCTGCGCGTCAACGAGGCCCAGCCCAAGGCGCCCCGCCCGCCCCGCTACTAGCCCCCAACTGCACTCGGCATGTTGCGCCGCCCCGGACCTCGGGTTCCGGGGCGGCGTTCTGCATGGCTCCGCTCCAGTGCCCGGATTGCTGCCCGGACCGGTGTCCAGATCGCTGTCCCCAGGCCGCAGTGGCCAGTCCGGTACCCGGAATCGGCCCGGGAGCGTGCCGGACGCATGTTGCGGACACGTGGTGTAGGGGCATGCTGGAGGGGCGTGTTGCATCCCCCGTCCGCAGGCTGTATATTCGGATAGGAAATCGCGCCGTCATTCCCGGCGGCGTGGCAAACGATTCCGTCCCAAGAAGACAAGGAGAACGAGATGCGTCAACTCAAGGCCCTCGTGGCGCTGCTGATCGTCGGGCTTGCCCTTTCCGGCTGCGCCCAGACCTACGGCGGAGGCACCTACAAGGGCGGGCAGACCCGCATGTCGCACACCGTGCAGTACGGCACCGTGGAACAAGTCAATGATTCCGTGATCGAGGACAGCCCCAGCGGTCTCGGCGCGCTTGGCGGTGCCGTGGTGGGCGGTGTGCTCGGCAACATGATCGGCGGCGGCAAGGGCCGCGTGCTGACCACCCTGGGCGGCGCGGTGGCCGGCGGTGCCGCCGGTTATGCCGGAGAACAGGCCATGAAGACCAAGAAGGCCATCGAAATCACCGTCAGGCTGGAAAACGGGCAGATGATGTCCGTGGTGCAGGAACCGGACGAAACCTTCATGGTGGGCGACCGGGTGCGCATCCTGACCGGGAGTGACGGGTCGGCCCGCGTCCGTCACTAGCCTTCGCTGTACACCGCAAGCCAAATGCGTATACTGGACCCGTCCCGGCCTTTCGGGGCGGGTCTTCCCTTTTCATGACGTGTCGCCGGGTGGTTCCCGCCGCGCACGTCGCACGACGCCACCACACCGCGCCGGCGGCGGGCCGGCCTTCACGAACGCGACGGAGGATACCGATGCTTGATCCCAGGGAATGCATCCTGTACAGCGGCGGCGCCGCGGGGACCGAGGCCTGTTTCGGCGCCACGGCCGAGGCGTATGGCCTGCAAGAGGTCAACTACAGCTTCGAGGGCCATCAGGTGGAACGCATGCGCGGCGTGCGCGTGCTGACCAGCGAGGAACTGGCCCTGAAGGACGTGAGCCTGACCTACGTTTCGCGCCTGATGAACCGCCAGTACACCCGCGCCCCCCTGTTCCGTAAGGTGCTGCAGTCCATCTGCTGGCAGGTCAGCAGCGGGCACGAGGTGTTCGTCGTGGGCGAGGTCATGGAGGACGGCACCGTCAAGGGCGGCACCGGCTGGGGCGCGGAATTCGCCAAGATTTGCAACAAGCCCCTGTTCGTGTTCGACCAGGTGAAGAACGGCTGGTTCCGTTGGGAACAGGACGCCTGGCTGCCAGAGGCCGCCCCGCGCATTACCCACCGCCACTTCACCGCCACCGGTACCCGATTCATCGAGGACTCCGGCAGGGCCGCCATCGAGGCCTTGTTCGCCAGATCCTTCAGCCGGTAGACAACGACCCAGCGCAGTTACGGGGGCCGTCGGCGACGGCCCCCTTCGTTTTTGGGCCAGCCGCGTTCTTTCACGACTGGCCCCGACTGGCCCCGACTGGTCGTGACCGGCCGTGAGCATCCGTGACCACCTGGGCCATTCTTTCGCCACCTTTGGGCGCGGGGCTCGCCCCCTGCGCCGCCACGGAGAAGCCATGCCGCCGCAACCGCAGCAACGCACCACGCGCGCGGGCCTTTGGGGGGCCCTTGGCGCGTTCGGACTGTGGGGCCTTCTGCCCCTGTACTGGAAGCTCGTCCAGCAGGTTCTCCCGTCCGAAATCCTGTGCCACCGCATCGTCTGGTCGGTGGTGTTCCTGCTGCCCCTCGTGCTGCTGGGCGGACGCCTGGCAGAAGTGCGCGCCGCCGTGGCCTCGCGCCGCAACCTGGCCACCATCGCGGGCAGCAGCCTGCTCATCGGCGGCAACTGGTTCCTGTACATCTGGGCGGTGAACTCGAACATGGTGCTGGAAACCAGCCTGGGCTACTACATGACCCCGCTGGTCAACGCCCTGCTGGGCGCGCTGGTGCTGGGCGAAAGGCCCAGCCGCGTGCAGCTTGCGGCCATCGCCATTGCCGCCACCGGGGTGCTGTCCATGCTGGTGTCGTACGGCAGGCTGCCGTGGGTGGCCCTGGTGCTGGCGGTGTCGTTTTCGTTCTATGGCCTGTTGCGCAAACTGGTGAAGGTGGAATCCATTCCCGGCCTGTTCATCGAAACCATGCTGCTTGCGCCAGTGGCCGTCGGGTACCTTGGGTGGCAGGCGTGGCAGGGGGGCGGCGCGCTGGGGCATCAGGGGCTGACCACCGACCTGTTGCTGGTGGGCGCGGGCATTGCCACCTCCACGCCGTTGCTGTGCTTTGCCTTTGCGGCGCGGCGGCTGCGTCTGACCACGCTGGGGGTCATGCAGTACATTGCGCCGAGCATCGCCTTTCTGCTGGGGGCCTTCGTGTTCCGCGAATCGGTAACTTCGGCCCACCTGCTGACTTTCGGCTGCATCTGGACGGCGCTGGCCCTGTACACGGCGGACGGGATCCGTGCAGCAAGAAGCGCATACCGCCACGCCGTTCGGTGACAGTCGCATGGTTTTGGAGTAGCCTGGCAAGAAGTGGTCGTGCGGCCGTGACCAGTGTGTGGCGTGCGCGCAATCTTCGGGTAACATGGGGACGCCATCGTGGTGTTCCCGCTACGGAGTTGCGTCGTGCACGGGGTGCGGCGCGCGCGGGCGGGAAACCCATCATACCCGGAGGCTGCACATGACGAAGAAGATGTTGTCGCTGCTGTCGATGATCACGGTGCTGCTGCTGCCCTGCCTGGGGCATGCCGCGCCCAAGGAATTCCGCCTGCTGACCTGGAAGGGCTATGCCCCGGCGGAACTGGTGGAAAAGTTCGAGAAGGAAACCGGCTACAAGGTGCAGGTGACCTATTCGAACAACGAGGAAATGATCGCCAAGCTGCGCGCCACGCGCGGCGGCGGGTTCGACCTTGCCCAGCCCAGCCAGGATCGCATTTCTTCCGTGCAGGAAAGCTTCGGCCTGTACCAGCCCATCGACTTCGGCCGCATCGAGGCAGCCCGGTTCATTCCCTCCATGCTCGACGCGGTGAAAAAGAACACCCTGGTCAAGGGCAAGTCGTACGCAGTGCCGTTCTGCTGGGGCACCGACGGCCTGATCGTGAACCGCAAGTTCGCGCCCGAGGCCAAAAGCTTCGCCGACCTGTTGGATGCCAAGTACGCGGGCCGCGCCAGCTACCGCCTGAAGCGCCCCACCATCATCGCTCAGGCCTTCGGCATGGGCATCGACCCCTTTGCCCTGTATGCCGATGAAGCCGCCTACCAGAAGATGCTGGACCAGGTGGAAGGCAAGCTCATTGCCGCCAAGGGCGTGGTGAAGAACTACTGGACCAACGGCGACGCGCTGCTGGAATCCATGAGGTCGGGCGAAGTGCACATCGCCCAGGCCTGGGATAACGGCGGCTTCAAACTGCACGCCGAAAATCCCGACATCGACTTCGTGGCGCCCACCACCGGCGCGCTGGGCTGGATCGACACCTTCGCCATCCCCGCCAAGGCCGACAACGCGGACGCCGCGTACAAGTGGATCAATTTCATGATGCGGCCCGAAAACGCGGTCGTGTTCACCAATGCCGAAGACACCCCCACCGCCGCCGTGGGCGTGGGCGAACGCCTGAAGCCCGCGTTCCGCGCCGACTTCGAACGCTGCTACCCGCAGCAGGTCATCGACAACATCAAGTGGTACCCGCCCGTGCCCGCCAAGCTCGAAGCCATGGAAGGCAAGGCGCTGGATCGGGTGAAGGCCGCCCAGTAGCATGACGCGGGGCGCCGCGCCTGCCCGTGAGGGTGGTGCGGCGCCCCGATTTCGTTGTTATCCGGAACAGGACGCGCCGGGCATGCAGGCCCGGCGGTTTTGCCCCTGTTGCATGCCGTCGTGCATCGGGGCGGAACCGCAATGGATACCGGATGGCCCGGCAGCGGGTGGCCATCCAGATGCGCCGCGCATGGTGGCCCAGTCCCTCTTGCGAAACTGCGACACCCCGCGGACCCGGTGCGGTCCGCAACGGTGCCGGCACCGGCACCGATGGGGCGTGCAGCGCCAGAGGCGGGCGGACCGGCGCGGCGGGAGTGCATGACCATATGCCCACGGATATTTCGCCAGCCACCCCGCCAGCGGTTTCCGCAGACCTTTCCGTCACCCGGCTCGTCAAGCGCTTCGAAAAATTCACGGCGGTCAACGACGTGTCGTTCGAGGTGGAACGGGGCAAGTTCTTTTCCATCCTCGGTCCTTCGGGCTGCGGCAAGACCACCCTGTTACGCATGATCGCGGGCTTCGGATCGCCAGACTCCGGCGTCATCGCCATTCGCGGGCGCGACATGGCGGGTATTGCCCCCAACCGCCGCCCGGCGAACCTGATCTTTCAGCACCTTGCACTGTTTCCCATGATGTCCGTGGCCGAGAACGTGGCCTTCGGCCTGAAGCGCCGGGGCATGGCCGGGGGAGAGATAACCCGCCGGGTGCAGGACGTGCTGGAGCGCGTGGGCCTGCCCGGCTACGGCGGCAAGATGCCCGCCCAGCTTTCCGGCGGGCAGAAGCAGCGCGTGGCCATTGCCCGCTGCCTGGTGCTGGAACCCGCCGTGCTGCTGCTGGACGAACCCTTGGGCGCGCTGGACCTGAAACTGCGCGAGCAGATGAAGGTGGAACTGAAGACCCTGCAGGCCGAGGTGGGCACCACCTTCGTGTACATCACCCACGACCAGTCCGAGGCGCTGGTCATGTCCGACCACGTGGCGGTCATGAACGCCGGGCGCTTCGAGCAGGTGGACACCCCGCGCAACCTCTACCGCCGCCCGGCTTCAGCCTTTGTGGCCGGTTTCGTGGGCGAGACCAATGTGTGGTCGGGCACACTGGAAGAAGCCACTGGCGATGCGGGGCTGGTGCGCACCGACGAAGGCGCGGTGTTTCGCGCCCGCGTGGCCGCCGGGCTTGCCCGTGGCGCGCGGGTGGACATGTTCATCCGGCCCGAGGCCGTGCTGATCGACCCCGACGGCGCGACCTGCGTGACGGATGGCGCGACGGATGGCGCGGGCGACGGCGGCGATGCGCCCCTGCCTGTACGCGGGCCCTGCGCCAACCGCGTACAGGTGCAGGTGCAGGCCATCCTGTTCGACGGCGCGGCCAGCCGCCTGCTGACCCATCCGGAAGGTTCGCGCCGCGAGGTCATGGTGGCCCTGCCCCAGAACCGCCTGTACGATCATATCAGGCCCGGCGACCGCATCACCGTGGGCTGGGACGACCGCGCGGGCATCTGCTTTGCGGCGGGGAGCGGACGATGAGCGCCGCCGTCATGTCATCCGCGCCCACCAGGTCCGGGCCGGGGCTGCGCCTGACCCTGGCGCTGTTCCTGACCCCGGTGGTGCTGTGGCTGGGGCTGCTCATCGTGCTGCCGCACATCGACCTGCTGATCATGTCCTTCCGCATGGACCCGTCTTTCGGCGATCAGGGCTGGAGCCTCGAGAACTACCACCAGTTCTTCGCGGAACCCATCTACTGGCTTACCTTCGTGCGTACCGCCGGGTATTCGGTGCTGGTCACCCTGCTGACCTTCCTGGTGTCCCTGCCCGTGGCCTTCTACGTGACCAAGGTGGTGGCCCGGAACACCTCGCGCTTTCTGCTGACCATGCTGCTGCTGCCGTTCTGGGTCAGCGAACTGGTGCGGGTGTACGGCTGGATGATCCTGCTGCGCGAAAGCGGCGTGCTGAACCACTGGCTGATGGCGCTGGGCATTACCGGCGCACCCGTGGAGATGCTGTACAACGACGCCACCATGATCATGGGGCTGGTGTACACCTCCATGCTGTTCATGGTGGTGCCGCTGGTGTCGGTGCTGGAAAGCCTGGACGACAGCCTCATCGAGGCCGCCTGCGACCTTGGGGCCGGGCCGTGGACCATCATGCGCACCATCGTGGTGCCGCACTGCATGCCGGGCATCGTGTCCGGGGGCATCGTGGTGTTCATGCTCACCCTCGGCAACTACCTGACGCCCAACCTGATGGGTGGCAAGAATTCGCTGTGGTTCACCGAGCAGATCTACAACCAGTTCATCGCCAGCTTCAACTGGAACCAGGGCGCGGCCTTCGGCTTTCTGCTGCTGGCGCTGTCGTCGTGCATCATCTGGCTGGGGCTGCGGCTGACCGGCCAGAAACTGAGCAGGGTAGTGCAATGATCCGCTCGCTGCCGCGCTCGCGCGGCTACACCATGGGCTACGGCCTGTACGTCACGCTGTACTTCGTCTTTCTGTTCGCGCCGCTGGCGGTCACCTGCGTGCTGGCCTTCAACGATTCGCAGTTTCCCTCGCTGCCGTGGAAGGGCTTCACGCTGGACTGGTTTCTGGCCGACCTGCCCGCGCGCACCGGCATCTTCCATGACCGGGGCAACCTGTCGTCCATCTTCACCAGCGCCCAGACCGCCATTCTTGTTTCCGTGCTGGCCACGCTGGTGGGCACCTGCGCGGCCTTCCTGTTCGAGCAGGAGGAGTTTCCGCTCAAGGGCGCACTGTACTTCCTGATGCTGGCCCCGCTGGTGGTGCCCGGCGTCATCCTGGGCATTTCCATCCTGATTGCCGCCACCACGGCGGGCACCTTCATGGAAGACGTGCTGGGCATTGATGTGGGCATCCTGCGGCCCGGCTTCTGGCTGGTGGTGTTGGGGCAGTTCTCGTTCATCACCACCTTTGTCACGCTGGTGGTGTCCGCCCGGCTGAAAAAGTTCGACCGCACCCTGGAAGAGGCCGCGCTGAATCTGGGGGCGACGAGGCTGGAGGTGATCCGCTACATCACCCTGCCGTTCCTGCGCACCGCCATCATCGGCGCAGGGGCCGTGGCCTTCCTGATGTCGTTCGAGAACTTCAACACCACGCTGTTTCTCGTGGGTTCGGAACCCACCCTGCCCATCAACCTGTATCTGCAGGTGCGCGACGGATCCACCCCGGTCATCAACGCCATCTCGTTCCTGCTCATTGTTGGCACCTCGCTGGTGGCGTGCGTGAATCTGTATGCGGGGCGGAGAACTGAAGTAAGTAGTTAGAGAGTGTTGGAAATGAACCGGGGGGAAGGAACCTTTTGCGGCAGCCGTCAGGTAAGCGCGAAGCGCGAACTTTACGGATGGCGACCGCAGAGCGAAAAGGTTCCTTCCCCTCGGCCCCCCCAACCGCCCAAACTTTTTATTTGGGGTACGTATCCCAGGCATGGAATCGTGCCTTTGCTCGAATTTTCAGGAGGTCAGCATGTCAGGCGCAACCACGCCCCGTGAAGGATACTACGCCCTGCGCGAAGGGCGGGTGCTGTGCATCGCCCATCGCGGCGCGCGCTCCGTGGCGCCCGAAAACACCATCCTCGCCGCCCAGCGCGGGCTGGAAGAAGGCGCGGACCTGTGGGAGCTGGACGTGCAGCTCACCGCCGACGGGCATCTGGTGGTGGTGCACGACGACACCCTGGACCGCACCACCGACGTGGCCGCCCGTCCGGAATACGCGGGCCGCGCCCCGTGGCGGGTGTGCGACTTCACCCTCGACGAACTGCGCGGTCTGGACGCGGGCAGCTGGTACCAGGCCGCCGACCCGCACGGCCAGATTGCTTCGGGCGGCGTTACCGCCGATGACCTGGCCCTGTTCCCCGGCCTGCGCATCCCCACGCTGGACGAGGCCCTGGCCTTCACGGCGGACCACGGCTGGCGCGTCAACGTGGAAATCAAGGACATGACCGTCAACGCCGACGGCAGCCCCGGCAGCCCTGACTATCCCGGCGACGAGGCGGTGGTCCGCGCCGTGCTGGAACGCCTCCGCGCGCACGGCCTGAGGGAGCGCACGCTGCTGTCCTCCTTCCGGCACGACTGCCTGCGCCACGCGGCCCGCATGGAACCCGCGCTGGCCCTGGCCGCGCTGGTGGAGGACGTGCGGCCTGACGACCCAGTGGCCCTGTGCCGCGAACTTGGCGTGGTGGCCTATCACCCCGGCGACGACATCGTCACCGAAGCGGACGTGGCGGGGCTGCGGGCAATGGGCGTGGCCGTCAACGTCTGGACCGTGAACGAAGAGGCGGACATGCGCCGCTTCATCGACTGGGGCGTGGCCGGGCTGATTACCGACGTTCCGCTGCTGTGCTGGGGGCTGCTGCGCGAGAGGGGCTTGGGCGCGTAAGGGGTGTTCGGGCGCTGTCCCTGTCCCCCCCCCCGACCGGGGCGAGCATGGTGGGGCAAGCGGGATAGGGGCGGCCACGGACCGCGTCCCCCTCGTGCATTTCCGCACGGGGAACAATCTGCATATCCGGATGGTTGACCCGGCGCGCCACAAGGCGTAGGCCGTGCGCTCGGGCATCCGCGCCTGCCGTGGCGGCGGTGCGCTGTGCCCCCACGCGACTTTCTCGCGATCCCCCGCGACCCTCCGCGACCCCACGCGATTTCCACGCAACGGCACGCACCTGTCGCTCAACCCGTGCGCCGGTCTTTCCGGCCAGCTTCCGCCCTGCGGAGGAACCTCATGCCCGCCCTCGGGACCGGCGAACTCGCCGCCCTGTCCACCGCCGCCCTCTGGGCGGTGTCGTGCCAGATTCACGCCATTCTTTCCCGGCGCCTTGGCGCCCACACCCTGATCCTGCTGCGCCTGCCCATCTGCATCGTGATGTTCGGCGCGTGGTGGGGCGCATCCGTGCTGTTTTTCGGCGGCGGAGTGATGGTGCCCGGCGCGGCTCCGACGGGCGGCCCCAGCCCGCTGGCCCTGACTGCGCTGGCCCTGTCCGGGGTGTTCGGCGTGGCACTGTGCGACCTGCTGTTCTATTCCGGCGTGGTGCTGGTGGGGGCGCGGGTGGCCCTGCTGGTGCAGTCGCTGTCCACGGTGATCACCGCCGTGCTTGGCTACCTGTTTCTGGGCGAGACCATCGGGCCGCTGGGCATCGCGGGCATTCTCATCGCCACGGGCGGGGTTGCCTGGGTGGTGGGCGACAGCGGCACGGTGCCCGAAGGGGCGGCGCCCCTGTCACGCGCGGTGCGGCTGCGCGGGGTGGGGCTGGCCTTTGCCTCGGCACTGGCGCTGTCCGGCGGCATGGTGCTGTCCAAGCAGGGACTGGCCGAAGGAGTGGATCCGCTGTTCGCCGCGCTGCTGCGCATGGTGGTGGCCATGGGCGTGTTCTGGCCCACGGCCATGCTGACCGGCAGGCTGCGCCCGGCACTGGCCGTGGTGCGCGGCGACGGTCAGGACCGCCGCAATTTCCGTTGGTTGCTGGTGGCCTCGTTCATCGGGCCGGTGGTGGGGGTGTGGCTGTCGCTGGTGGCCATTGGCGCGACCCAGACAGGCATTGCCGCCACCCTCATCGGGCTGGAACCCATATTCATCATTCCCGTGGCTGCCCTGGTGGAGCGGCGCTGGCCCACGCCCCGCGCCATTGCCGGGGCGGGCATCGCCTTCGTGGGGACGGCGTTGCTGTGCCTGAGAAATGCATTGTAGGTACGGTTCGCCGACGAATGAAAAGCGCCCGGAGTTGCTCCGGGCGCTTTCGTTTTTTCCGGGGGACTGAAAGCCGGCGGCAGGCAGCTACACCTCGCCCACGGCCATGCCCAGATCATTGCCGGTGTCCGGGGCATCGGTGTCCGGGGCATCGGCGGCAGGTGCGGTGGCGTGCCCGGCGGCCCTGCCGCCCGTGGTGCCCGCGGTACCATGATTGGCCTCGAAGGCGTGGCCCCACTTGCACATTTCGGACAACACCGGCAGCACGCTGCGGCCCATCTCGGTCAGCGAATATTCAACGCGCGGCGGCACCTGCGGGTACACCTCGCGGTGCAGCACGCCGTCCGATTCCAGTTCGCGCAGCTGCTGGGTGAGCATTTTCTGGGTGATGTTGGGCATGATGCGCCGCAATTCGCTGAAGCGCAGCGTGCCGTCCTGGCCCAGCCGCCACAGGATGATGGGCTTCCACTTGCCGCCGATGACCTGAAGGGTCAACTCCAGCGAGCAGTAATATTCCTTGCCCGCGCAGTGCTTGAGGGTGCATGCCGTGACCATCTGGTACCTCCGCGCGAAACATAGTATCATCTGCGGTATCTTTCAAGACCCTACGGTATGGTTCAGGATACTATGCCACAAAATGGTGCGTACTTGATGAAAAATCCGAAGCAGGTATTTTGAGCCGCAGAGTTTCGCCATCTCTTGCCAGCCCCGGCCACCGCAGCCCTGCCGCACGAGGTTCCCGGCAGGCGCGGCGGCTGGCCGGGAACGCGCCGAAGCCGCGGGACTCTCGCATTCGTACCTCGTAACTTCGCGCCACGCAGGGCGCAGGAGGGTTTCATGGACGTCCTTTCCGCCATCCACGGTCGCCGTTCCATCCGCAAGTATACCGAGGCCTCCGTTGCCGCGTCCGACGTGCGCGACATCCTGGCCGCCGCCATGGCCGCGCCCAGCGCGGGCAACGCCCAGCCGTGGCGTTTCGTGGTCGTGGACGACCGTGCGCTGCTGGAGGCCATTCCCGCGTTCAGCCAGTACGCCGCCATGGCCGCAAAGGCCCCGCTGGGCATTCTGGTGTGCGCCGACCTGACGTCGGAAAAGTACCCCGGCTACTGGGTGCAGGATTGTTCCGCCGCCGTGCAGAACATCCTGCTGGCCGTGCACGGCAAGGGGCTGGGCGCGGTGTGGACCGGCGTGCACCCCATGAAGGACCGCGAGGACGGCTTTCGCCGCCTGCTCGGCCTGCCGGACAACGTGGTGCCGCTGGGCTTCATCGTCATCGGCCACCCGGCGCAGGAACTGGCCCCGCAGGACCGTTACGACGAAGCCAAAGTCCACTGGAACGGGTGGTAGCATGCCCATCATCAGCGTTGTGGCCAACCACATGGAAACGGACGACAAGCGCGAACTGGTGCGCGAACTGACCGCCACGGCGGCGCGGGTCATGAAGCTGCCGCCGGAAACCATCACCGTGCTCATCGACTGCCGCCAGCCGGAAGACATCGGCGTGGCCGGGGTGCTGCTGGCCGACCGGAAGAAATGACGGGCGGCGGCAACCTGCCGCCCTTTCTCCCCGGCGTTTCTCCCGGCATCTCCCCGGCATTTGTCCGGTATTCGTCCGGCATCCGCCCCAACACTTCATCAACATCTTCGCGCCGTTTCCCATTTTGCGGGCAGGGCGGCGCTACGGAGACCCCATGAGCGCATCCATTTTCGCGCCCGTGCGCATCGGCAACCTGGAATCGCCCAACCGCTTCGTCCGTTCCGCCACCTGGGAAGGGCTGGCCACCGACGACGGCCTGGCCACCCCGGCTCTGGCAGACGTGCTGGGAGCACTGGCCAGGGGCGGCGTGGGGGTGGTCATTCCCGGCCATGCCTACGTGGAAAAGCGCGGGCAGGCTGGCCCCCGCCAACTCGGCATCCACGACGACGCCTGCATCCCCGGCCTGCGCATGCTGGCGGACGCCGTGCACGCGGGCGGCGGGCGCATCGTGGCCCAGC
>NZ_VSMK01000726.1 GCF_011682075.1 Nitratidesulfovibrio liaohensis | reverse complement strand
GGCGCGGGCTGCTGGCGCCCCCCGCAGGCGGCGAGCAGGACGGGCAGCACGCACAGGGCGCACAGGGCCAGCACGGCGGCGGGACGGAAGCGGCGGATGGCGAGCATGGAGTAGACCTCTGGTACGTGGGGGAATGTGTCGGGGTGTTCGTGAGAAATATCCGTGGAGTGCCCGCGCGGAATGTCCGTGCGGGGGGGGGGAGAGGCAATGGTCGGCGCGGGGCCATCACGATGCGGCGACGCGGCCTGTGCCTCTGCCTGGGCAGCCATACCTGACCCGCAACCACAAAACCCGCCCGCGCGGATGCCGCCTTCTATACTCCCGGCAAAGGGCCGCTGTCCACTGGCGCGGGAGCCTCGGGCCGCCGCCGCGCAACGGCTTTACAATAAGAAGGACGAGGCCGGGGGCAAGGTGCCGGGGCGTCTTGCCCCTGCCTTTCCCGCAATGTCCGCCCGCATGCACTCCGGCAAGCTACCCCGCCACGGCCTTGTGCACGTCGATACCATGGCGCAGCATACGGTTGCGCACCGTGCCCCGGTGCACCCCCAGCAGGCGTGCCGCCTCGGACACATTGCCTCCGGCGGCGCGCAACGCCTCAACCAGTTCGGCCCGTTCGCGTTCGTGCCGGGCGGGCCGCCCCCCGTAGGCAAACGCTCCGGCGGGCATGCCGCCCCCATCTCCGCCCCGCGGGGTG
>NZ_VSMK01000725.1 GCF_011682075.1 Nitratidesulfovibrio liaohensis | reverse complement strand
CTTTTTACAAAAATATTTTTATAGTGTTAACGAGTCTGTTCTTAATTTTGCGCGTGATCTTTTTGGGGATTTGGATTCATCGAATAGGTATGTGTCTGAATTGATCTACTTTTTTGCTATTATGTTAACATCAGTCTTGTTTAAAAGTAGTGTTGATGGAGATGGTGGTAGCTTTTATCATGGTGCAAATTTTTCTTCAGTTCTGAAGATGGAAAGATTTTACATATCGCTTCGAAATAAGCGAGCAGTTGGCACTGCTTTTCGTGATTTTGCTGTGGGGCAGAGTGTTGATATGCTCGAAGGTAGAGGTTGTGTAGAGATATATAGAAATGAATTTCTGCGGCGGATAGCGATGTTGCGCTGGGCAGGTAAATCGCGTCGTGGCGGTGTGAAGGATAAGGCCTTTGCAGTTGTTGTTCTGGGAAGATATAGTGGGAAAAAGTTGGAAAAAATATTTAAATGGCTGCGTATTATTGTTGAGAAGCACGATGATGAATGTGTAGATGTGTATAGAGAGTTAAGGCTTCAGCACTCGAAGGCACCGAAGCAGAAAATTTTAAATATGTTGAAGAATAAAATTACAGATTACGCTATGACTCATAATTTGCCAATGCCTCCTACGAATGTGAAGAATTTACAAGGTCAGAAGTCAAAAAGCAGTGATGCGTAGCTGTGTGAACAAGAAGTGTACAGAG
>NZ_VSMK01000724.1 GCF_011682075.1 Nitratidesulfovibrio liaohensis | reverse complement strand
GCCCAAGGCCCGACAGGGCGCGGCGCAGGGCTTCGGCCAGACGGGGCGAGGCGGCGGCAAGATCGGCCCAGGCCCGGCAGGCGGAGGCCTCGCCGTGCAGGCCGAGTCGCCATGCCCAGAAGGCCTTCCAGAACTGACCGAACAGGCGGCGGGGCATTGCCTGCAGCCCGTTGCCGTTGTCGCCCACGGGAATGAGGTCGAAGAGGCCCAGTGTGTCACGCCCGGTTCGCAGCAGTTCCAGACCCGGCAGGCGCAGCCGGGCAACGCGCGAGGCGGCGGTGGCACCATTCGTGCCATTGGCTGATTGGGCCGGGACGGCGTCCTGTTCGCGCAGCAGCGCGTGCACCAACGATGCCACCCGAGCGGGGTCGAACCTGTCGCGGCACAGCACGGAAGGCTGGGTGCACCGCCAGCAGCCCACGCAGCTGATGGTGGCGCGCAGCACGTGATGTCCGGGGGGAAAGGGGGCGGTTTCCCAGGCGTTCACCGGTCCCATGGACAGGTTCAGGGTGGGGGTCTGGGTCCAGGCGGCCACGTGCATGGGGCCGGTGTCCGGCGTGACCAGCAGGCGCAGCGAACGGGTGAAGGCCACCAGTTCCGGCAGGGTGAAGCGGCCGCACAGGTTCAGGGCCGGGGTGTTGGCGCGGCGGGCCACGTCGGCCCCCAGCGCCGCCTCTGCCGGGCCACCCAGCAGGACGGGCT
>NZ_VSMK01000723.1 GCF_011682075.1 Nitratidesulfovibrio liaohensis | reverse complement strand
GGCCTGCCCGGTGCCCCCGCGCGGCCTGGGCGACAAGCTGCTGTGCGCCGCCCTGCCCTTCGTGGAAAGCCTGCGCGGCTATTCCATGCAGGCGTTGCGGGCCGATGCGCTGGCCGCGCTGACCGTGGCCGTGGTGGCCCTGCCGCAGTCCATGGCCTATGCGGTCATTGCCGGGGTGCATCCCAAGTACGGCCTGTACGCGGCCATCGTGCCGGTGATCGTGGCCGCGCTGTGGGGGGCCTCGCGCTACCTCGTCGCCGGGCCCACCAACGCCATCGCCATGCTGCTCTTCGCCACCATGGCCGAAACCGTGGTCAACGGAGTGCCCCTGTCCGCCCTGCCGGAAGAGACGCGCATGGCCTACGTGTTCGGCGTGGCCATCCTGGCCGGGCTGTTGCAGGTACTCATGGGCCTCGCCCGGCTGGGCGAACTGGTGCACTTCATTTCCCATTCGGTGATGGTGGGCTTTACCGCCGGGGCGGCGGTGCTCATCGCCGTGGGGCAACTCAAGAACCTGCTTGGCGTCAGCATCGGCAACGCACCCACGTTCGTGGAACTGGTGCTGTCGACCCTGCGCCACCTGCCCCGGACCAACCCGTGGGCGCTGGGCACGGGGCTGTTCGCCATGGCCGTGGCGCTGGGCATCGCGCGGGTGCACCGCCGCCTGCCCGCCGCGTTCCTGGCCGTGGCAGCATCGGGCGCGG
>NZ_VSMK01000722.1 GCF_011682075.1 Nitratidesulfovibrio liaohensis | reverse complement strand
GCCCACGGCGGCGGCCACCAGCCCCGCGCCGCCGGGCGCGGCAACGCCCTCTCCGTACGAGGCGCTCAGCCCCTCTACCGCAAGAACCATGCGATGTTCCCCAGATAGCGTTCGATGGTCCGAAAGGTGTCGGCATGGGCCAGCGCGCGCCCGCCGCCCGCGTATTCGTGCCAGGCCATCAGGCACCACGACAGGCCGCGCAGCAGCACGGCGCGCACCATGACGTCGGCCTTGGCCGCGCATTCTTCCGCGTCCGGCACGGGCTGGCCCGCATGGCGCAACGCCTCCCGGTAGTCTTCCAGAAAGGCCGCGCGCGTGGCCGCGTCAAAGGTGAAGTCGGTCTTCCACAGGGTGGTGGAGGACGCCAGAAAATGGCCCAGGTCCTGATAGCGAGTGGTGACCACCGCCTTTTCCCAGTCCACCAGCCATGCGCCGCAGGGCGCTGCCAAATCGCCGCAAGATGCCGCGCTACCGCCTTCAGGCACGAGGAAGTTGCCGGAATTGACCTCGGTATTGGCGATGACCGGGGTCTCGTCCGCGAACAGGTGGCGGGTATCCCCGGCCAGCCGGGCCACCCGGTCGCGGTAGTCCAGCAGCGCATGTCGGGCGGTGTCCACGCGCGGGGCCAGCGGATGGTCGGCGTGGCGAGCCAGCAGGGCCGCACTTTCCGCCACGATGGCCGCCACCGGGTCTGGCTGGGCGGCC
>NZ_VSMK01000721.1 GCF_011682075.1 Nitratidesulfovibrio liaohensis | reverse complement strand
CGTGAAGATGGCGCGCGCGCCCTCCAGCAACGCGCCCCAAGCCGCGCGCCAGCGCACGATGTCCGTATTGCCCAGCTGTGGCGTTTCCGCCGCGATGCACGCCCCGCAGCGCCACGGCGCGCCGTGCGCAGTCCCCCCGTCTCCGTCCAGCGCTGTGGGGCAGGGATAGCCGTCCGGCCCGATGCAGGTGATGCGCGGGCACAGGGCGGACAGGTCGTGCGCGGTGACGTCGCAGGGGATTTCCAGCAGCCGGGCCATGAGCGGCAGCAGTTCCGGCGCGGCGTGGGGGTAGCCCGCCAGATTGTGGACATGGATGTGGTCAACGCGCAACTCAGCCAGCACTTCCAGCAGCGCGCCGAAGTCGGGCGGCAGGTCGAAGGCCAGGTTGGGCAGGTGCAGGGGGCCGGTTCCGCAGGCAGGACCAGCATCGCGGAGAGGGCCAGCGCCGCAGGAAGGTTCGGGCAGGTTCAGGGTCCACACGCAGCCCGCGTCGTTTCCGCGCGGGCGCAGCACCAGCGCGGGCGTGCCTTCCGCCGCCAGTCGGTCGCACAGGTCACGCACGTGGCGTTCGGTGCCGCCGCCCCAGTTGTGGGTGACCATCAGCACCGGGCGGGCCGCGTCGTTGCCAGGCGTGTGCGTCGTACTGCTGTCGAACGCGTGCGCCCTACCGGGGAAGCGCCGCGCCAGCGCGCCACGCAACCGCGCCAGA
>NZ_VSMK01000720.1 GCF_011682075.1 Nitratidesulfovibrio liaohensis | reverse complement strand
TTGGCTGTATAGAGGGTTTCAGGCAGGCGCTGGTTGCTCTTGAGCTCCCAGACCTGAATGCAGGGGTGTGGGTTCGATCGTATAAGCGTGAGGTCGAGATGCGCTCTGATCGGGACGCCATGGAAGGCAGCTGCAATCTCCAGTTGCGGAATGAAGGTATGCCCGGCGGCGGACAGTGCCTCCATGATGCCCTGCTCCTGCCAGTGGCCGCGTTGCAGTGTCAGCAGACGTTTGAGCGCAGGCGTATTCGTGGGGCCGGAAGTGCTTAGCTTGCGGGCGACAGCTGATCGCAAACACTCGACCGCATGCCCTACATCCGACATGCCGATGTAGGCACTCCGATTGCCCAGCTGGCTTTGTGTCGCCTGAAGGCTATGCGCGTGAAGCGCAGTGTGCAGCACGGCGAGAGGGGCCTCAGAGGGCGGGGTGTTGTGGGTAATAGTCGAGGCCGGGATCACTGGACCATCAAGGGAAGACGTGCTCTTGGTATGCATGCGTTGCTCCATACGAATGAAGCGGGGAGAGCCGTATGGCCCTCCCCGCTTCATGTCTGTTGGTACCGTGTTCAGTCGGCATAACGCCACCAGACCTTTCGCTCCGGGTTCCAGCGAAAGCCAGCTGCCCCAAGAAGTTGCTTTCTGGCAGACGTGTTGCCGGACGCCATAACGCAAAGACGGCCATCCTGCGTGGTGGCCGTCGTGTAGGTTACCCC
>NZ_VSMK01000719.1 GCF_011682075.1 Nitratidesulfovibrio liaohensis | reverse complement strand
GTCCTAGGCCAGCGCGGGCGGCAGCGAACAGGCCAGGGCCAGCTTGCGGCGCGGAATGCGCAGGTACACGCCGGGGGCGATACGCCCGGCCAGCAGGGCAACTGCGGCACCCAGTGCGGCGGCGGCGCACAGGTGCATGCCCGACAGGGCAATGGCGTGGATCAGCGAGGCGCGGGCCACAAGGTCCAGATCGCGACTGTCCAGATGAAAGCGGTCGCCCAGCACCAGTGCGGGCAGAAAGGTGCCCGCCGGGGTGGGCGGTTCGGGGGCGTAGCCGGGCGCGGCGATGGCGGTGGATTCCGGCGCGGGTGTCCCCTGCCCGTATGTTCCCGACGCGGATGTCTCCTGTCCGGATGTCTCTGCCGTGGCCTTGCGGCGGGGCTTTGCGCCGGTGCTCTTTTTTGCGGGCGATTCCGTGGCAGCGGCTGTCGCTGCGTCGCCGGTCTTGGCGTCAGGCCTGGCTTGAGCGTCAGGTCTGTCTTTCTCCGGCGCGCCGTGCAGGGCGATGGCCCGCAACATGGCGGTGCGCAGGTTCTCGCGGAAGCTCCATCCTGCGGACGGGGTGCCCTCCACACGAGGCATCCCCTTGGCGTGAGTGGTCCAGGCGCGGAAGCGCACGTCGCGAGAGGCCCAGAAGGCCGCGCTGTCGTCCCCGCCGGGGTTGGCCAGCCCGCGCATGGGCGAGACGGCGGCGGTGACGGTCAGGCGGGTGCCCG
>NZ_VSMK01000727.1 GCF_011682075.1 Nitratidesulfovibrio liaohensis | reverse complement strand
ACCGCCCGCATCGCCGCCCAGCGCGCCGCGTTGCGCCTGCCCGTGCTGCCCACCACCACCATCGGCTCGTTCCCCCAGACCGCCGACATCCGCGCCCAGCGCCGCAAGCTGCGCACCGGCCAGATCACCGAAGCCCAGTACGACGCAGCCATGCGCGAGGCCATTGCCGTCGCCATCCGCGAGCAGGAGGCCCTTGGGCTGGACGTGCTGGTGCACGGCGAGCCGGAGCGCAACGACATGGTGGAGTACTTCGGCGAGCAGTTGCGCGGGTTCTGCATCACCGCCAACGGCTGGGTGCAGAGCTACGGCACCCGCTGCGTCAAGCCGCCCCTGCTCTACGGCGATGTCTCGCGCCCCGGCCCCATGACCGTGCGCTGGATCACCCATGCCCAGTCGCTGACCGGCAAACCGGTCAAGGGCATGCTTACCGGCCCGGTCACCATCGCCTGCTGGAGTTTTGTCCGTGATGACGTGCCCCGGCCCGTGGTCTTCCGCCAGCTTGCCCTGGCCATCCGCGACGAGGTGGCCGACCTCGAGACCTCGGGCATCGGCGTCATCCAGATCGACGAACCCGCCCTGCGCGAGGGCCTGCCCCTGCGCCGCGCCGCCCACGCCGCCTATCTCGACGCCGCCGTGGGAGCGTTCCGTCTGGCCTCGTCCGGCGTGCGGGACGCCACCCAGATCCATACCCACATGTGCTACTGCGACTTCCACGACATCATCGACCACGTGGCCGCGCTGGACGCCGACGTCATCAGCCTGGAAGCCAGCCGCAGCCGCATGGAACTGCTGGATGTCTTCGCCACCCACGCCTACCCCAACGAGGTCGGCCCCGGCGTGTACGACATCCACAGCCCGCGCGTGCCCTCCATCGACGAAATGGAAACCCTGCTCCGCGCCGCCATCCGCGTCCTGCCCCTGGACCGCCTGTGGGCCAACCCCGACTGCGGCCTGAAAACCCGCGACTGGCCCGAAACCCGCGCCAGCCTCGCCCACCTCGTGGCCGCCGCCGCACGGGTGCGGGGCAACGCCTGATCAAGAGAACCCATTGAGAACTATCCGGGGGAAGGAACCTTTTGAAAAAGGTTCCTTCCCCCGGCCCCCCATCCTCCCAAACTTTTTAATTGGGGGCCGCTCCGCAATACGAAACCGCAACATCCCAACGCCCTGCCTTGCGCTACTCCCCCTATGGAAACGTTTTGGAAGAAGGGGTGGGGGTCCGGGGGCGGGGAAGAAACTTTTTGGAAAAAGTTTCTTCCCCGCCCCCGGTTCCTTCTTCCTCTCCTCCTTCCCCATCTTCCCCCACGCCCCTCCGCGACTCCCCACCCTTTTCGCGCGGGGGGACTTGGCGTATGCTGCGCCCAAACCGGATGCCGGAAGCAATGGGGAGGCGCATGAACCAGCGGTGGGATGCGGACACGGTGCGGGGCTACATGCAGTGGCTGGAGACGCCCAGGGGGGCGTTTGCGGTGCGGCACGAGCAGCGGCTGCTGCATCACATGGTGTCTGGCTGGCCCCGGCGCGGGCATACCCTGCTGGAGGTGGGCTGCGGTCCGGGGGTATTCCTGGAATCTTTCTGGGGGGCGGGGTTCGACGTCACGGGGCTGGACAGCAGCGAGGCCATGCTGGAGGCCGCGCGCGAACGCCTGAACTGCCGGGCGGACTTTCACCTTGGCGTGGCGGATCACCTGCCCTTTGACGACGACGCCTTCGACTACGTGGCCCTGCTGACCTGCCTGGAATTCGTGCCCGACCCGGCGGCGGCGCTGGCGGAAGCGTTCCGGGTGGCCTCGCGCGGGGTGCTGGTGGGCTTCCTGAACCGGATTTCGCCCTACTATCCCACCCACGGGGTGCCGATGCCGGGGCTGCGCGGCTCCTTGCTGCGGCAGGCCCGCTGGTTCAGTGTGCCTTCCATGTATGGGTTGGTGCGCGGCACGGGGGTGTCCTGCTCCGTCACCATGCGCTCGGTGCTGCACGGCCCGGCCTGCACCTGGCGTGAATCGCGCCTGTTCGAGATGCTGAACGGCTGGATCAGCCTTTCGCCGTTCGGCGCGTACGTGGCCATGCGCATGGACTTTGGCCGCCGCATGCCGGTCACCCCGCTGGTGCTGCGCACGGGCAAGGCCGCCGTGTCGCGCCTGGCACCCGGTCGCCAGGCCGCCACGGACGGTTTTTCCTGCCGCCGCAAGCACGAGGAATAGCCGGGCACGGCTGCGACCCGCTCCCGTCTCCTTCCTGCCCTCTCGCCATAATTTTCCACCGGGCCCACTGTCCGCGCACGGCAGCACTCCCCTGCATCGCGACTGACGTCGAAAACAGGGGAACCCAAGGGGCGGCAGCCGTGTTGCGATCGCCAGCCCCACCCCTGCGCGTGATATTCGACGATTTTGACAATACCCGCCCATTGGACTATCCATGGCTGTTTCCGCACCGGCGGGGCGCGGCGTGCCGTGCGCATGCCCCCTGCCGCGCAAGCCTGCATCCGGAAGCGAGCCATGAGCACCAACAATTCCGACAAGACCGCACAAAAGGTTACGGGCGACAAGGTGGGCACCATCAAGGGGTTCGCCGACATGTTCAGCCCCGACAGCGACGTGTTCACCTTCATGGAGAACACCGCACGCGAGGTGTTCGGCCGTTACGGCTACGCCGAACTGCGCACCCCGCTGCTGGAGCGCACCGAACTGTTCTGCCGCTCCATCGGCACCGAGACCGACGTGGTGCAGAAGGAAATGTACACCTTCCCCGACCGCAAGGGCCGTTCGCTGACCCTGCGCCCGGAAGCCACGGCGGGCGTCATGCGCGCCTTCATCGATGCGGGCCGCCACGCGCAGGAACCGGTGTCCAAGCTGTTCACCACCGGCCCCATGTTCCGCTACGAGCGCCCGCAAAAGGGCCGCATGCGCCAGTTCCACCAGATCAACTGCGAATGCCTTGGCCCGCAGGAACCGCAGGCCGACGCCGAACTGGTGCTGATGCTCATGACCTTCCTGCGCGAACTGGGGCTGACCGACCTTTCGTTGCAGGTAAACTCGCTGGGCTGCCGCGAATGCCGCCCGGTGTACCGGGCCGCGTTGCGCGACTTTCTGGATTCCATCGACCGCGAGGCCCTGTGCGAGGACTGCCGCCGCCGCATCGACACCAACCCGCTGCGGGTGCTGGACTGCAAGGTGCCCACCTGCCGCGAGCTGACCGCCGATGCCCCGCGCATCATCGACCACAACTGCCCGGAATGCCGCAGCCACTTCGACACGGTGCTGCGCGTGTTCGACGCCGCGCGGCTGGACTACGTGCTCACCCCGCGCCTGGTGCGCGGGCTGGACTACTACAACCGCACCACCTTCGAGGTGGTGTCCGGCTCCATCGGCGCGCAGTCGTCGGTGGCGGGCGGCGGGCGGTATGACGGCCTGGTGGCGCAACTGGGCGGCCCCGACGTGCCCGGCGTGGGCTTTGCCTGCGGCATGGAACGCCTGGCCCTGATGATGCCCGCGCTGGAGAAGAAGCGGCCCGATTTCTACATCGCCGTGCTGGACCCGGCAGCGGCGGACGCGGCCATGCTGCTGGCGCAGGAATTGCGCGCGGCGGGCAAGGCGGGCGAGGTGTCCTTTGCCGCGCGCGGCATCAAGGGCCAGATGCGCCAGGCCGGACGCACCGGCGCGCGCTGCACCCTGCTGCTGGGCGGCGACGAGATGGCCAACGGCACCGTTGTCATCAAGGACATGGACAGCGGCGAGCAGCGCAGCGTGCCGCAGGGTGAGGCCGCGAACCACGTGTAGCGTGGTGGCCGACAGCATCTGTCGCTACCCTTTTGAAAAGTTTGGGGGGGAGGGGTCCGGGGAGGGAGACCCTTTCCAAAGGGTCCCCTCCCCGGTACTCTTCCTACCCCGTTTCCGTCCCTTTCCGACTTGTCATCCTCGGGAAACATCCAAAGGAACCGTTCATGAGCGATCAGAAACTTGACGTCCAACAGGAACACCAGCAGTACATCGAACCCCTGGGCGACTGGGTGCGCAGCCACGATTGCTGCACCCTGACCGCCGCCGACACCGGGGCCGAAGTCTGCCTGATGGGCTGGGTACAGTACCGCCGCGACCACGGCGGCCTCATTTTCGTGGACCTGCGCGACCGCCAGGGCCTTACCCAGATCGTGTTCAGCCCCGACGTCAATCCCGCCGCGCATGAGCGCGCGCACATCATCCGCTCTGAATACGTGCTGGCCATTCGCGGCACCGTGCGGCCCCGTCCCGAGGGCATGACCAACCCCGGCATGAAGACCGGCGAGATCGAGGTGTACGTTTCCGAATGGAAGCTGCTGAACACCTCCAGGACGCCCGCCTTCGTCATCGAGGACCGCACCGAGGCCAGCGAGAACCTGCGCCTGCAGTACCGCTACCTCGACCTGCGCCGCCCGCGCATGGCCAACAACTTCATCGTGCGCCACAAGGCCGCGCAGGCCACCCGCCGCTACCTGGACGAGCTGGGCTTTCTGGAAATCGAGACGCCCTACCTCACCAAGTCCACGCCGGAAGGCGCGCGCGACTTCCTGGTGCCCAGCCGCCTGAACCAGGGTCAGTTCTACGCCCTGCCGCAGTCGCCGCAGCTGTTCAAACAGCTGCTGATGATGTCGGGCATGGAACGCTACTACCAGATCGTGCGTTGCTTCCGCGACGAGGACATGCGCGCCGACCGCCAGCTGGAGTTCACCCAGATCGATATCGAGATGAGCTTCGTGGACGAGGAACAGGTGATGGCCATGGCCGAAGGCCTGATGGCCCGCGTGTTCCGCGACGCGCTGGGGCGAGAGATCGCCACCCCCTTCCCGCGCATGAGCTATGACGACGCCATGGCCCGCTACGGCGTGGACAAGCCGGACACCCGCTTCGGACTGGAGCTGCAGGATGTCACGCACATCGTGCGCGGCTCCAACTTCAAGCTGTTCGCCACTGCGGAACTGGTCAAGGCCATGCGCGTGCCCGGCGGCGAAACCATGACCCGCAAGGAGATCGACGAATTCACCGAGTTCGTGAAGATCTACGGCGCGCAGGGACTTGCCTGGATCAAGATCCGGCCCGAAGAATGGCAGTCGCCCATCGCCAAGTTCCTGTCCGACGAGGAACGCGCCGGGCTGAAGGAAGCCCTGGGCCTTGAAACGGGCGACATCGTGTTCTTCCAGGCGGGCGCGCCGGACATGGTCAACGCGGCGCTGGGCAACCTACGCGTGCGCCTTGGCGAGCACCTGGGCCTCATCGACGAGAACGCCTTCAATTTCCTGTGGGTGACCGACTTCCCGCTGTTCGAATACGACGAGGAAGAAAAGCGTTACGTGGCCTGCCACCATCCGTTCACCTCGCCCAAGGACGGCCACATGGACGTCATGGTCGAGAACCCGGCGGCGGCCCGTGCCCGCGCCTACGACATGGTGCTGAACGGCTACGAACTGGGCGGCGGCTCCATCCGCAACCACACGGCGGAAAAGCAGCGCCGCATGTTCGCCGCGCTCGGCTTCTCGCCCGAAGAAGCGGAAGCGCAGTTCGGCTTCCTGACCCAGGCGCTGGAAATGGGCGCCCCGCCGCACGGCGGCATCGCCTTCGGCATGGACCGTCTGGCCATGCTGCTGACCGGCTCGTCGTCCATCCGCGACGTCATCGCCTTCCCCAAGACCCAGAAGGCCACCTGCCTGCTCACCCAGGCCCCGGACAGCGTATCCGCCCGCCAGCTGCGCGACCTGGGCCTGCGCCTGCGCGAAACGGGCAAGGACGGCGCACCCAACGCTCCGCAGGGCTAGGCCCCGCACATTGTCTGCTCCGCACGGGGGAGGAGGGCCGCGCGCCTTCCTCCCCCGTCGCTTCGCCCCCTGTTCTCTGCCCTTTCCTTGCCCGCACGGCGTGCTTACCGTAGGGTGATCGCATCAAACGCCCACATCACAGGACCGCCCATGATCCGAGAAGTGCTGCAATATCCCGACCCGCGCCTTGCCGTGGAGTGCGAGGACATCACCGAGATCACCGATGAAATCCGCCAGCTTGCCGCCGACATGGCCGAAACCATGTACCGGCAGGACGGCATCGGCCTTGCCGCGCCCCAGGTAGGCGAGCACTGCCGCCTGATCGTGGTGGACGTGTCCGGCCCGGAAAAGCGCGAGGCGCTGATGACCTTCGTGAATCCTCGTCTGGAACTGACCGGCGAGAAGATAGACTCGGAGGAAGGCTGCCTGTCCGTGCCCGGTGGCTACCGTGCCACCCTCACCCGCAGCGACACCGTGCGCCTGACCGCGCGCGACCTGGACGGCAACGAGGTGTGCATGGACGCCGACGGCCTGCTGGCCGTGTGCCTGCAACACGAGGTGGACCACCTGAAGGGCACCCTGTTCATCGACCATATCAGCAGGCTGAAGCGCACCCTGTACGATTCGCGCGTCAAGAAGATGCAGAAGAATGCGCCCCGGCCCATGCCCACGGCAACGGCCAAGGCCCGCACGGGAGCGCGCTAGCATGACCGGGCAGGACGACGTGCAGGACATCATGCAGGACGACAACGCCACCACGGCAGCCGAACAAGTGGCTACGGCCCCTGCCGCGCCGCGCACTCCGTTGCGCGTGGTGTTCATGGGCACGCCCGGCTTTGCCGCGGTGATCCTGCGCCATCTGCTGGAATGGGACGGCTGCGAGGTCATCGCCGCGTACACCCAGCCGGACCGTCCCTGCGGGCGCGGCCAGCAATGCCGCCCGCCCGAGGTCAAGCTGCTGGCCATCGAGCACGGCGTGCCGGTGTACCAGCCCCTGAATTTCAAGACCGAGGAAGCCGTTGCGGAATTGCGTTCCCTGCGGCCCGACGTGCTGGTGGTGGCCGCCTACGGCCTGATACTGCCGCAGTCGGTGCTGGACATCCCGCGCCTTGGCCCCGTCAACGTGCATGCCTCGCTGTTGCCGCGCCTGCGCGGTGCCGCACCCATCCAGCGCGCCGTCATGGCCGGTGACGCCGTGACCGGGGTGACCATCATGCGCATGGAGGCCAGCCTGGATACCGGCCCCATGCTGCTGCAAAAAGCCATGGGCATCGACATCAACGACACTGCGGGCGACCTGCACGACCAACTGGCCGACCTTGGCGGCAGACTGCTGACCGTGGCGCTGGGCAAGCTGGCCGACGGCACCGCCGTGGTCATCCCGCAGGATAATGACCGGGCCACCTACGCCGCCAAGCTGACCAAGGCCGACGGACTCATCGACTGGAACCGGCCCGCCGCACAGGTGCATGCGCACATTCGCGGGGTTACCCCGTGGCCCGGCGCGTACTGCACCATCCAGCGTGAAGGACAGAAGGAACTGCGCGTGTCCCTCGCCCCCGGCCGCATCGGTCCGTTGCGGTCGGATGCCCCGGAATACGAGGGCGCCGCTCCCGGCACCATAGTCGGACTGGTGGACGAGCAACTGGCCATCGCCTGCGCCGACCGGCTGTATCTTGTGGATTCCATCCGCCCGGCGGACCGCAAGCCCATGGATGCACGCGCCTTTCTGTGCGGCTACCTGAACGCCTGCGAATGCGACGGCGGCCTTGCCGTGTGCGTGTAGGCGGCTGACGTTGGCGTAGACCGGTGACAGGGCCGCCACCTTGTGGGTGTGGCCCTGCCCGACAGCCCTGCTCCGGCTGCACCCTGCCCCGTACCGTCACACCCCGGGCACGACGTGGCACTCCAGGCCCTGGCCCTGCTGCGAACCTCCCGGTCATTGCGCTCCCAACCCATTGCGCACTCCGCAATCACGAAAGCCATGTCCATACCCATCCGCAAGAACCCGGATTCCCTCCCCAGAGAGGACTACCACGGCGCCCGCAAGCGGCTGTTCATCGGGCTGATCAGCCTGACGTCCGCCGCCCTGTGCCTCGTGCTGCTGGTGGGGTGGATCATCCCGTACATCGGGCTCGGCAACATCCATCCGCTGGTGCCGGACATAACCGGTGCGCTGCTGGTGGCGTGCATCGCAGTCATCGTGTGGGCCACGCTGGGCCTTGTGCTGCACATCTACACAGGTCGGCCGTGGTTCGGCTCGCAACGGGTGCGCGGCGTGGCTGTAAAGCTGTTCCTGCCGCTCATGGAACTGCTGGGGCGGCTGTTCGGCATCTCGCGCGAAGAGGTGCGTCACTCTTTCATCAAGGTCAACAACGAGCTGGTGCGCGGCGAGACGGGCAGCTTTGCCCCGTCGGACGTGCTGATCCTGCTGCCGCACTGCCTCCAGTCCAGCAACTGCGCGGTGCGCCTGACCTACGGCGTGGACCACTGCAAGCGCTGCGGCCAGTGCCCCATAGAGCAACTGCTGGCCCTGCGCGACCGCTACGGCGTCAAGCTGGCCATTGCCACCGGCGGCACCATTGCCCGGCGCATCGTGGTCAAGGAACGCCCCCGGCTGATCATTGCCGTGGCCTGCGAACGCGACCTTGCCAGCGGCATCCAGGACACCCACCCCATCCCGGTGTACGGCGTGCTCAACGAGCGGCCCAACGGTCCCTGCCTGGATACGCTGGTCAGCCTGACCAACGTGGAAAAGGCCCTGCGCCACTTTTTGAACGTGCTGCCACCAGACCTTGCTGACGAGGACACGGCCTGCGCGGCAACTGGTGCGCCCGCTGCCGGTGCTCCTGGTTCCGTTGCCGATGCCACCTTCGGGGCTGGTCGCGGAAATGCCTGCCAGCCCGGCAATGCCGGAAGCACCGCAGGCCACCACCACCGCGCACAGGATGCCGCGCCTGCGGCTTCTTCCACCGGTGCCGCCCCTGCCGCGCCTTCGGATCCGCAATGAGTTCCCGCCCCCGCCAACCCCACGCCAAGGACGGGCACCTGCCGCCTGCCCGCGCGGCTGCCCTTGCCGCACTGGACAAGGTGCTCCGCAAGGGACAGGAAGTACAGGCCGCACTGGACACCGTGCTTGCTGGCGCTGCCGTGCGCAATGGGGCTAACGCTCCCGCAATTGCATGCAACACGTCATCCAAAAAGAGTGGATCGACTGCTCAAAAGCTCACGGCATCTTCCCCTGCTGACTCCGCATTGCGGCATGTCGGAATTTCGCGCCAGGACGCCGCCCTGGCCACGGAACTCGTCTACGGGTATCTGCGGTCGGAAATCCGCATTTCGTGGCTCCTGCGCCGCTTCCTGACAGCCCCTGAGAAGTTGCCGCAGGAAGCCTTGTTGACCCTGGGCGTGGCCGCCCACGAAATCGTGCACCTGGACCGCATTCCCGACTACGCTGCGGTGGACTGGGCCGTCACCCACATCCGCCAGCGCTTCGGCCCCGGTCTCGGCAAACTGGCCAACGCGGTTCTGCGCAACGTGGCCCGGCTGGGCGACGACGCCCGCATCGCGGACATGTACCACGCCGACCTGCCGGACCCGCGCGATTTCCTGTCCGTGTACCATGCCGCGCCGCGCTGGCTGGTGGACCTGTGGTGCGATGCGTACGGACCCGACCGTGCCGCCGACCTGCTGGCTGCCAGTGCCCAGGCTCCGGCCCCGGCGGTTCGCGTCAATGCTGCTCGCCCCGGCTGGCAGGCGCTGCGTGAACAGCTGATTGCGGATCACGGCGGCACTGCCTGCGGCCATGCCGGGGTGGTCTTTCCCGTCGGTGGCTTTCCGGCGGAGGTGGCCGCGCAGGAGCGCGCCGGGTTGCTGTCTCGTCAGGGGGCGGCATCGCAGGAAGTGCTGGACGCATTGCGCCCGGACACCTGGGAAGGCCCGGTGTGGGATGCCTGTTGCGGGCGAGGCGGCAAGGCGCTGGCCCTGCTGGAGCGCGGTGTGGATATCTGCCTGTGCAGCGACCCCAATGCGGGCCGCCTGCGCGGCCTGCGCGTTGACGCGGAGCGACTGGGGCTTGCGGTACCCGCCATTGTCCGGGCTTCCGCAACGCAGCCTCCGTGCGTGGCGGGCGCCGCCAGCGCGGCAGCAGGCCCGGGTTGCCCGGCCCTGCCAGTTCAGCCAGTTCAACCAGTCACATCAGACACGCCGGACACGCCACGCACCACGGGCACAAGTGGCGGAACGGCCAGCGCGGGTGCCTTCCGCACCATTCTCATCGATGCACCCTGCTCCGGACTGGGCACCCTTTCCCGCCGCCCGGACATCAAGCTGCGCCGCACCTCCACCGACCTCGACGCACTTGCCGCGTTGCAAGGCAGGATACTTGATGCTGCCCTGTCCGTACTGCCCACGGGTGGTCGGCTGGTGTACATCACCTGCACCCTGAACCCCGCCGAGAACGAGGCGCAGATCGAACGTCTGCTGTCCCCGACCGGTGCCGCCAGCGCTGCCCCCGTCACTGTCGAAGTGCAGCACACCACCCCCGCCGACACCCCAGCCCGTGAATTCTTTTTCGGCGTGGTGTTGCGCAAGGGGTAACCGCGCACGCCTCATATCACGACGCAAAGGGCGCCCGGAGCAACAACTCCGGGCGCCCTTTGCCTGCCTGCCACATGGCGGCTCGTCCTTCACACGCACGCCGGTTACGTCTTGTCGCTGCCCCTGTCCGCAGACTGCCCCGCCACACGCATTTGATTGACCATGCTTTGGTAATACGCTTCGTACTCTTCAAAGTTCAGTGGCCGGTTACGGCTGGCGCCCACCTTGCGCAGCATCAGGTTCAGCTTCTGCATCTGGCGATACTTCTCGCGCTCGTCCTCGCAGTTTTCCAGCAGATCCATCACCGTCTGGATCTCGCGCGCCGTCTCCAGTTGGGGCGGCAGATAGCCCGCGTTGCGGAGCACCTTGTAGGCCATGCGCAGGTCTTCGGGCACCATGGAGTAGTCCTCCAAGTCCAGCGGACGCCCGGCACCCGGCAGGTTGTCGAACGCGCCCTCTTCCTGGGCCTCGGCTATGCGCCGCTCGGCAATGAGCGTCATGGCGTCCATGAAAACCTCCGGCATGAGGGATAAGGCATGCGTGGGCGCGCTGCGCGCGCCACTGGAAAAGGCAAACACCCCGGTGCCGGGGCACCCCCCGGCGCACCCGGGAGTTTTTCTGCGCATACGCCTCTGGCGCTCAATCGGCAATGCCCCGGCCATTACCGCGCGCGAAAAGCCGTGACCTGTCGTGGCGGGCCGTGGCGGACCGTGCATTTCCACCGCCCGCTCTGGCAGGCGTTGCGCCAACACGTGGCTGCCCCTGACTCATCATCGAATCGTATTACGTTTCGATCCGCGTTTACACTTCGTGTTTCACGTGAAATCGCAGATTGTCACTGAAACGAACAGGGCTCCCTTACGGGAGCCCTGTTGAAAACCGAAGACAGGCGGTCATTCAGGCCCAGCGATCGACATGAGGCACCGGCAAGGTTGCAATGGCCTCGCGCAGTTCATCCGGAAGCACGGATGCCGCCCCCACCTGCCCCACCACGATGCCCGCGGCATAGTTCGCCAACACGCAACTTTCCAGCAAATCCACCCCTGCGGCCAAGGCCAGTCCCACAGTGGCGATCACCGTATCCCCGGCACCGGTCACGTCGAACACGCTGCGGGCAGTGGTGGGGATGTGCCAGACCTTGTCTGCCGCCTCGAACAGGGCCATGCCCTTGGGGCCAAGGGTGGTCAGCAGGTGCTGGCAGTGCAGCTTGTCGAAGATGGCCCGCCCGGCAGCCAGGATTTCCTCGCGCGTGCCCGTGGGCAGGTGTGCGCCTTCGCTGGTTTCCTTGGCGTTGGGGGTTGGCATGAATACGTTGCGGTACAGATGAAAATTGGGGGTCTTGGGGTCCACCAGCACTGCAGGCCGCGTACCGCGACGCGCCCACAACGCCTCCAGCCCGTCCATGAATTCCCCGGTCACCACGCCCTTGCCGTAGTCGGACACGATGACCACGCTGCAGTCGGCGCTTGCCGATTCCACCAGCCGCAGCAGGTCATCCAGATGCTGCCCGCCGATGGGGCTGGTTTCCTCGCGGTCGATGCGCAACATCTGCTGTTGCCGGGCAATGACACGGGTTTTCAGAGTGGTGGGCCGACCCTGAATTTCCACGAACTCGGCGTCCACACCCTCATCCAGCAACACGCGGCGCAACAGCGCGGAACGCGGCCCGTTACCGCACACGCTGACCAGACGCGGCACGCCGCCCAGGGTACGGATATTCTTGGCCACGTTGCCCGCGCCCCCCACCAGGTGCCTGTCCTCGGACACGCTTACCACGGGCACGGGGGCTTCGGGCGAGATGCGCTGTGCGTCGCCCACCAGATATTCGTCGATCATCACGTCGCCCACCACGCAAACGCGAGCACCCGCCAGCCGGGCCACCTGCGCGCCGAGGGCAGCGCCATTGATGTTGTAGTTGACCATCAATACATCCTGCAAAGTGTAATACGAAAGCTGTGAGGGGGTTTTAAATCAGGGAACAGGCCTACCGCCGTTCCAGACCAAGCCGCGACAGAAGCTGCGCGAGCTGCTCCGGCGATTCGAAATTGAGCGTGATCTTGCCCTTCTCTTCCGTGCCGCTCACCGATACGCGCAGGCTCAGCGCCTCGTGCAGGCGGCCCTGCAGGGAGCGCATGGACGGCGCAACCCGCTGCGGCGGACGCACGGGCCGCGCGTCTTCACGTTTGGGCGGCACGGCAAGCGGCTCGGGCAGGGCG
>NZ_VSMK01000717.1 GCF_011682075.1 Nitratidesulfovibrio liaohensis | reverse complement strand
CTGCGCCCCGGCGGGGTGGCCCTGACCTGGCGCGCGCTGGAACTGGCGCGGCAATTGATGCTGCTGCCTCGTGAAGCGCGGGTGCTGGACCTGGGCTGCGGCCCCGGCGAAACCGTGGCCCTGCTGCGCGAAGGCGGCATGGCGGCGGTGGGACTGGATGTTTCCGCCAGCCTGTTGGCCGAGGCGCTGGCTCGGAATGGGCGTATGCCCCTGATTCGGGCCTGTGCAGGGGCGGACCAGCACCCCTCTGCGCATCATGCCCCCGGCCTGCCGCTACGCACCGCCAGTCTTGATGGCGTGTTCTGCGAATGCGTGCTCTCCGTGCTGCCGCAGCGACAGGGCGTGCTGGCAGAACTTGCGCGTGTGCTGCGTCCCGGCGGGGTGCTGGTCTGGACCGATCTTTATGTGCGGGCGGGGCGTGCCGCTGACGTGCGGCGTGGCCCGGACGGTTGTCCGGTCGGCGCTGAGAAGGGCCGCGCGGACGGCGGCGAATCCAGCAACTCCGGTCCGCAACCCGGCGTCCTTTCCTGTCGGGCCGGGGCCATGCCGCGCGCGGACATGCAAGCCATGCTGCGCGGGGCCGGGTTTACGGTGCTGGCGTTCGAGGATCACAGCCGCCTGCTGGCCGAACTGGCGGGCAGGCTGCTGTTTGCCGGGGCCGACCCGGCTGAACTGTTCGGGTGCGGCGGCGGTGGCGGCGGGCGGCCCGGCTACGCG
>NZ_VSMK01000716.1 GCF_011682075.1 Nitratidesulfovibrio liaohensis | reverse complement strand
GCCGAAGCGGCAGGCATGGACGCCCCGCGCATGGACCGCCTGCGCCTTACCCCGCGCATCATGGCCGAAATGGCCGCCGCCTGCCGCCACGTGGCGGGCCTGCCGGACCCGGTGGGTGCGGTGGAAACCCAGTGGCAGCGGCCCAACGGCCTGCTGGTGGGGCGCATGCGCATCCCCCTCGGCGTCATCGCCATCATCTACGAATCGCGCCCCAACGTGACCATCGATTCCGCCATCCTGTGCCTGAAGGCAGGCAACGCGGTGATCCTGCGCGGCGGGTCCGAGGCCATCCACTCCAACCTGGCCCTTGCCGGGCTTATCGCAGAGGCCATGGCCGCCTCGGGCCTGCCCGGCGATGCGGTGCAGGTGGTCTCGCGCACCGACCGGGCCGCCGTGGGCGCCCTGTGCGCGCTGGAGCAGTACATCGACGTGATCATTCCGCGCGGTGGCGAAACGCTGATCCGCGCCGTGGTGCAGCAGGCCACCATGCCCGTGCTGAAGCACTACAAGGGCGTGTGCCACGCCTATGTGGACGCGGGCGCTGACCTGGACCAGGCCGTGGAGATCGTCTTCAACGGCAAGGTGCAGCGCCCCGGCGTGTGCAACGCGCTGGAATGCCTGCTGGTGCACAAGGACGAGGCCGCAGCCCTGCTGCCCGCCGTGGCTGCCCGGCTGGCGCCTGCCGGGGTGACCTTCCGCGCGTGCCCGGCCTCGCTG
>NZ_VSMK01000715.1 GCF_011682075.1 Nitratidesulfovibrio liaohensis | reverse complement strand
GGCCCGCAGCCGTGCCGCCACCGACGAGGCCGTGCGCCTGGTGGAGCAGTCCACCGGACTGGCCGGGCGCAGCGGCGAAGCGTTGCTGGCCATCGTGGGCACCGTGGACCGCACGGCGGATCAGGTGCGGGCCATCGCCACGGCGGCAGAGCAGCAGTCCGCAGCCAGCGAGCAGATTACCCGCGCGGTTGACCGCATCAGCACCATTTCCGGCCATACGGCCGATTCCATGCGTCATTCGGCAGGGGCCGTGAGCGACCTTGCCCGGCTGGCACAGGAACTGGATGCCATTATCGACGACATGCGCTGACGCCCGAAGGGCGGAACAGAAAGATGCCGTTGGGGCCGCCGGAGCAATTCGGCGGCCTCGTCGTTTGGCTGCCCGGAAGGGAGGGGCGTAACGGCGTGAGGCGATGGCGGGAGTGACCTCTGACAGCCTGATACCTGGCCTGCTACTCGGTGAAGCCGGGCGGCAGCCCGCCGGATGGCGGCGCGCCGTCAGGGGAGGGCGGCGAAGGCTGCACTCCGTCGGTGCCCGGATAGGGCGTGCTGCTTGTGGAGTCCGTTGCGTCTGTCGCGCCTGTCGCGCCTGTCGCGCCTGTCGCGTCTGTCGCACCTGTCGCGCCTGTCGCGCCCGTGGCGTCCGTGGGGTTCGGGACGTGCGCCTCGCCGGGCTTTTTGGGGGTGAACACCAGGCGCAGGCCGCGTGCCTCCGCTGCCGC
>NZ_VSMK01000714.1 GCF_011682075.1 Nitratidesulfovibrio liaohensis | reverse complement strand
GTGCTCTTCCGATCTGCGCACGCCCTGCGCAACTCGGCGGGCATGCTGCGCCTTTCCGCCCTGCACGGCCTGTGCGACGCCCTGGAGCAGGCGGCAGGCCGCCCCGCCGCCGAACCCGATGTCCCACTGCCCGACCTGCAGGACCTGCTGGACCGGCTGCTGCCGCTGCTCGAAGCGGGCGTGGCCCGCGTGCGTGCCGTCACCGACCGGGATGGGGAATCCCGCGCAAGCAACGCAATCGATACCGCAACGCCGGGAGCCGCCCCGGCGAAGGAGACAGGACACTGATGGCCTGCATACTCGTGGTGGACGACGAAGCCATGGTCCGCACCATGCTGGCCGAGGTGGCCGTGGGCATGGGGCACGAGGCCCTCACCGCCGCCACCCTGAACGAAGGGCTGCGCCTTGCCGCCACCGGCGCGCCCGACGTGGTCTACCTGGATGTGCTGCTGCCCGACGGCAACGGTCTGGCCCACGTGACCACCTTCGGCCGCCTGCCGTGCGCCCCGGAGATCATCGTGATCACCGGCTTCGGCGACGCGGACGGCGCGGAAACCGCCCTGCGCCACGGGGTATGGGAGTACCTGCAAAAGCCCCTGCGCGTGCAGGACATCACCCTTTCGCTGTCTCGCGTGCTGGCCTACCGCAGCGGCAGGGCGCGGCGGGGGATCGGCGGCGGGGCCAACGGCACGGTGTCCGGCACGGCGCAGGCCGGTCAGGCC
>NZ_VSMK01000713.1 GCF_011682075.1 Nitratidesulfovibrio liaohensis | reverse complement strand
GCCGCCGGGCAGCCGGGGCTGGCGCAGGCAGGCGCCATGCCGACGGGAGAGGAACCCGGCGGTGCAAAGGCCCTGCGCATGGCCGCGCAGACCCTGCGGGCCATCCGGCGCGGGGGCATCCACGACCACGTGGGCTACGGCTTTCACCGCTATTCCACCGACGCCCGCTGGCTGCTGCCCCACTTCGAGAAGATGCTCTACGACCAGGCCATGCTGATGCTGGCCTACGCCGAGGCGTGGCTGGCCACCGGCGACGGCGAGTTCCGCCGCTCGGCGGAAGAGACCGCCGCCTACGTCCTGCGCGACCTGACCTCGCCCGAAGGGGCCTTTTACAGTGCCGAGGACGCCGACAGCGAACTGGACGGCGCGCACGGCGAGGGGCTGTTCTATACGTATACCCTGGCGGACATCGAAGAGGCCTGCGGACCACTGGATGTGGGGCCGGAGGTGAGGGCGGATGTGAGCCCGGCCATGGATACGCATGCAGGCCCGAGCGGCGACGGGGACGGCAGGGGCGGCCCCGCCCGGGCCACCGGCGCGGGGCCGGCCTACGTTTCCGATGCGGATTTGGTGGCCCGGGCCTTCGGCTGCACGGCCTACGGCAACTACGAGGACGAGGCCACCCGCAGCCGCACGGGACGCAACATCCTGCACCTGCCCCGCGCGCCGCGGGACTTGGCGCGCGACCTCGGCCTGCCCCCGCGCGAGGTGGAGGAACGGCTGGAAGCGGC
>NZ_VSMK01000712.1 GCF_011682075.1 Nitratidesulfovibrio liaohensis | reverse complement strand
GGGAAGGCAACCGGGCCGCGCGCAACGCGCGGCGCACCGGTGGGCGCGGGAGCGTCGCCCGCAGCCGCGCGAAAAATGACACCGCTGCCGCCCGCCGTCAATATGTGGGGCCGCTCGTGCCGGAAGGTACAAGGTGGGGGAGGTGAGGACGTTTTTTACGCCCCCGGCGCGGGCAAGGGGGCTTCGCCCCCTGCACCCCCATTATGCAAATCAATATAACTGATTACGCGTGCCCTGTCGGTATTCGACGTGCCGTTGAATGCGCTCCCCCTGTTCGTCCACGTGTCCAACAGACCGGATTGCTACATTCCTTTGTGGGGGTGCAGGGGGCGAAGCCCCTTGCCCGCCGGAGGCTGACAGAAAAATGCTTCCGCAGGGGGATGCGGTGTGTGTCACGCCGAAGCCTGTCAGGCCACCAGAACCCCTGCATACCCCACAACCCGCTGCATATCCCCGCTCACCTCGCCCGAGGTGGCATAGGCCACTACCCGCGCGGTCTGGGCACCCATGTCCAGCGCGGCCAGCAGCCCCAGGGTGGCGGGCAGCACCCCGCACATGGAGATGCCCCGGTCGCGCACGGTGGCGTACAGGCCAAGGGGGTCCAGTGCCTCGATGCGGGCCAGGGCCAGGCGGTCCAGCCGGGCGGCCTCGGCGTGGGCGACGTAGTGGCTCATGTCCGACGACACCACCATGGCCACCCGCCGTCCGGCGGCCTCCATGCGGCGCAGTGC
>NZ_VSMK01000711.1 GCF_011682075.1 Nitratidesulfovibrio liaohensis | reverse complement strand
GGGGCGCGGTTTTCGCGAAAACCCGGCGAACGCCGGGGGCGGAACCTGCGCGCGGCACGCGGTGCCGGGCGGTTCGGCTGCACCTGCGGGTGGTGCGCGCGGCGCGCATTGCGCGACAGGGCATCAAGGCATGTGCCGCGCGACGGGTGGCCGAACCCATCTCAGATAAGTCAAATACTTGCGGTTGGCAATGCGCGCACCTTTAATTCACATGCATTGCTCCGGAATGACAGGAAATCGTGACGCAGATGCGCGCGGTGGACAATGCCGGTGCGGGGTGCTGGCGGCGGCGCGATGGGCGCACGGCATGCAAAACGGACGGGCGGCGGATTCGGACATGACGTGTCGATGCCGCCGCCCGCAAGGATGCACGGAAAGGACGATGCGGATGGGGGCCGAACTAGGTGCGCGGCACGCCCACCACGTCCAGCCAGTGCAGCACGCGCACATCGGGGGGCGCGGTTGCCGCCAGTTGCAGGGTGCAGCCGCTGCATCCCGTAAGCACGGTGATGCCCGGCTGCCGTGTTGCATTGGTCGTTGCGGCAGGTGTGGAGGCGGCGGATGTGGTGGAAGCCGCATCCGGCGAGGAGGGCGCGCATGACGAGGATGGCGCGGGAGTGAACGTGGCGGCGCGTTCCGGCAGCAGCGCGTTCCAGCAGGCATCGGCCACGGTGCGCGACAGGTCGGGCGCGGCCAGTTGCAGCACGCCGCCCATGCCGCAGCAGTTCACCCCG
>NZ_VSMK01000710.1 GCF_011682075.1 Nitratidesulfovibrio liaohensis | reverse complement strand
CGACGCGGAACGGCTGCGCGAACTGGCGCGCCACGGCAGCGCCATGGCCGTGTACCTTTCCGCCGCCGCCCCGGAACGGCTGCAAGAGGAACTGGCGGCGGCGGGCGTGGCCCCGCACACTCCGGTTCTGGCGGCCCATCGGGTGGGCTGGCCCGACCAGTCGCTGGCCTGGACTACCGCGGACGGACTGGCCGAAACCGTGCGGATGCGCGGCTTTTCGCGACAGACGGTGTTTCTGGTGTTGCCCGGCGAGGCGGCGGGCGAGACTGCATCGCGCCTGTACGCGGCAGACTTCGCCCACGGCTGGCGCGACGTTTCCCCTGCGCATGAAGACGGCGGCCGCCACTCGGACGATTGAAGCCCTCCCGTTGCGTGCCCCATCCGCGAACATTGCGTGACAATGCCGCGCGCTGTTGCATCGCCGTGCGGATGCAGGCATCATGACGGCAGTCTCCCGGCCCCGTTCTCCCCGGAATCCCCCGGCCGCCAACGGGAGGTCCCATGCGTCTCGCCGACATTCCCCGTTCGCTGTCCCGCGGCCTGCTCCGGCTGCTGCTGGCGCCATTGCGCCCCTCGGCCCGCGCCTTCTGGCGCGAGGCCCTCACCCGCCCGCACGGCAGCTTCATAGAGGCCCTGCACGGCTACATCTACCTGCGCTGGCCGCTGTTCTACATCGGCATGGGCACCGGGCGGCACCCGCTGGCCCGCTGGCTGGCCGGGCCGCTGGCCCGGCTGGG
>NZ_VSMK01000709.1 GCF_011682075.1 Nitratidesulfovibrio liaohensis | reverse complement strand
CGCTCCGCGCAACGCCGCACAACCCACGGCCCGACGGCCACCCCCGCGCACGGAAGCGCGGCCCGCCACAGGCGAACGCCCCTTCCGCCCCCCTTGATCGCACAGGCCACCCGCGCATCCGGCCACCCGCTCTTCTCCGCCTCGCTGCTCTCCACCCGTCGGCCCACCGTACCGCATGCACAATCCTATCTTCACCACCAGGGAACGCTTTGCGCTGTTCGGCCTTGCCATCGCCCAGGCGTTCCTGCTGCTGCTCATCCTGCTGCCCGCCCCGCGCGATTCCGACGTGCTGCGCGTGGCCGCCCCTGCCCGCGAACGGGTGCTGACGCGCCTTTCGCCCTACGGCCCCGGCTTCGAACAGGAACTGCTGACCGCCTTCTGCGCCCGCTACGGCTACGAACTGCGCTGGGTGAAGGCCGACAACCGCGACGAGGCCCTGCGCCTGGTGGCCGACGGCTACGCCGACGTGTCCGTGGGCTTCGGCACCGCCCCCGACGGCGACGGAGACACCGGAAACGATGGCGGTTCCGGCCCCATGGCGTCCGGCACCTCCGGCATTGCCCCTGCCGCAATCGAGGCGACCACTGCAACGGACGACGCGGACGCCACGCCCGGCATTTCGCTGGCCGCGCTGCTGACCCGGCTGGCCACCGGCACGGACCACACCCCGCCCGAGGATTTCTATCGCGGCGACTACATCAAGGACATTGCCGCCGAAATGCTGGCCAAGGACCCCGG
>NZ_VSMK01000708.1 GCF_011682075.1 Nitratidesulfovibrio liaohensis | reverse complement strand
ACCCTGCCCCGCCCGCCGTGGCGGCACCTCCTGCGTGGTTCGCCGTGCCGCCCCACCGCCTGCCGGGGGCCGCTCCGCGTCTGCGGGACACGGAACAGGCCCAGGCGTGGGAAGCGGAATACGCGGCGGCCTGTGTTGCCTTCCCGCACCTGCGGCCCGTGGTGGACGGCGAATGAAGACTGCCGCCCTGCACTGCTGAACGCGTCCGGCATAGATCCGGTCCGCATCTCGCAGCCACCGGGCCAGCTGTCGGCCATGCCAAACCAGCGCACCTCGTCCAACCCGTGCGCCTCGCCCGGCCCATGCGCCTCGCCCGGCCCATCTCGCGGGCACCCCTTTTCCGCCGCCGGACTTTCCGGCTATGGAAACGACAGGCTGTTTTTCAAGGCCGCCCCGCCGGACTGCATTGCCCGGACTGCCGCGCCTTGCCGCGCCCCTCGATCCAGCAGGGCGCGCCCCCCGGCAGGAACCCACTCGCCTTTCACCTTCGGAGGCCTCATGCCGCACAGCCGTTCGTCCACTCCCCGCCGCCGCGCCGCGCTCGACATTCCGGACACCGCCCTGTTCGACGAGGTGCGCGAGCGCCTGGTGGCCGGCCCGCTCTCGCTGATCCTGCACTGGCGCGCACACAACGGGGAAAGCCGACTGCGCGAAATCACCATGTGCTGGAACGGGGCCGCGCTGGGCAGCCCCCCCGCCGCGCGCGACGGCTGGACCAACCCGCACCCGGACGCCTGGCCC
>NZ_VSMK01000718.1 GCF_011682075.1 Nitratidesulfovibrio liaohensis | reverse complement strand
GGCCGCCTCGCTGGGCGGTGGCGGCCTGCCCGGCCTGCCCGGCCTGCCCGGTGGGTCCGGTGGGTCCGGTGTGCCCGGCATGTCCGGTTCCCTGGTCGGCACGGCGGAAGAAATCTCCCTCGCCCATTCCGTCCCCTCGGTCAGCTTTGCCGGGGGCGGGGTGGCCGTGTCCACCGTGGACGGGCACCGTCCCGTGGATGCCATGGCCGACGCCGCGCCCATGATCCTGCCGGGGCTCGACCCCTTGCGTGTCGAGGGTGGCCGCGCGGGCGAGCCCACGTTGGTGGCCGAACCGGCTTTCTACGGCGAGGCCCTGGATCAGACCGGGCGCCCGCTGCGCTGGTCGCGTGGCGAAACGTCCCGCCTGCTGGCCAGAGAATGCGCCGCCACCCGACGTTCGGTGGTGGCCGGGGTGCGCAGGCCGGTGTACGGTGGCGCCTCGCGCGAGATGTTCGCTGCGGCCACGCCCGAGCAGATGCTGCTGCGCGCCCGCCAGTACCGCGACATGGTCGACCGCTACGCCCGGCGCTACAACCTTTCCCCCCGTCTGGTGCTGGCCATCATGCATGCCGAAAGCGGCTTCAACCCCAACGCGGTCAGCCCGGCGCAGGCCCTGGGGCTGATGCAGATCGTGCCGGAAACCGCCGGGGGCGAAGTGCACGCCTACCTGCACGGCTCGCCCGGCCAGCCGCCGCGCGACGCCCTGTTCGACCCCGGCACCAATATCCGCTATGGCACGGTGTACCTGCACCTGCTGTCCAACCGGCACTTTTCCGACATCGCCAATCCGGCCACTCGCGAGTTGTGCGTCATCGCCGCGTACAACGGCGGCCCCAACGCCCTGCTGCGCGTGTTCGACGCCGACCGGGACAAGGCCGTGGCCATGATCAATGCCATGACCACCCAGCAGGTGTACGACAAACTGGTGCGCCACATGCCCGCCGACGAATCGCGCAAGTACGTGGACAAGGTGCTTGCTTCGCTGGAGAATCTTTCATCCGTGCATTGACGTGCCCTGTCGGCCCCGTAGCGTCTCGCGGCGTTGTGTTGCGAACCGAAAGGGCGTAAGGGAGTTTGGCTGCGCCGTCCGGCGCACCGCCATGCCCAGCGGGCACGGCATTCCAGTCCGTGGTCGCCCCCGCGCGGGGCCAACCGTTCCGAACACAGGAGTCGTTCATGAAGAGATATGCCCTCGTACTGCTGGCCCTTGCCGCCATGGTGGCGCTTGCCGGGTGCAACCAGCCCAAGTCCGGCGGCATCGCCGTGGTGAATACCGCCCGCGTCTATCAGGAAAGCGAGGCGGGCAAGGCCGGGGTGAAGCACCTCGAAACGCTGCACGAGGAAATGCAGAACCAGCTCAACCAGATGCAGGAATCGCTGCAGAAGGACCAGAGCGACGACAACAAGCGCAAGTTCCAGGAAGCCTTTGCCGACTACCAGAAGCGCATGGGCGCCGAACAGCAGCAGGTCATCTCCGTCCTGAACGAGAACCTGCAGAAGGTGCTGGATTCCTACCGCGAAAAGAACGGCCTCGACGTCATCGTGGGCAACGACAACGTGCTCTCCGCCGGCCCCAGCGCCGACGTGACCGGCAACATCGTGGCCGAACTGAACAAGCTGAACATCACCTTCAAGCGCATGGAAGCGGAAGCCCCGGCCAAGCCGGCGGAAGCCCCCAAGCAGTAGCGCTTGCGGGCAAAGGGCGCAGGCCCGCCATGCCCGTGTTTGGCCGACAGATGGTAATGACAGGGACGCCCCGGCAGGCCGGGGCGTCCTTTTTTGCGTCGGTACCGCTCTATCCGGCTCGTGCGGTTCGGGGCATCCGCCACCGGCAAGACGGTGATGCGGGGTGGTGGCAGGGCCGCTGCGCCTCGCGTCATTCGTGGCGCAGTGCCCGCACCAGTTCGCGGTAGCGGGGCGTTTCCACCAGTTCGCGCAGGGCGGCATCGATACGTGCGGCCGTGGCGGTATCCACTCTTTTGGACAGCATCAGATAACGCGATTCACCGCTCGGGTTGCCTGGTACCGGGCGCAAGGTCAGGCTGGCGCCAAGGTCGGGGTGGGTGCGCAGCAGGTGGGCCGCCTCTTCATGGCTCATGAAGGAGATATCGTAGGTGCCATCCACGATGGACCGCAGCATCCGGGCATTTTCGTCACGGGTGCGGGCCGGTGCGGTGCCGGTACGCTTCAGCGCCTGCGCCAGCCAGCCGCCGTACCAGTAGCCGTCGCCCAGCACCACGCGCAGCCCGCCTGCCAGCAGCGAATCGAGGGACCGGGCGGATGCGGCAAGCCCCGCATCGGCACGGCGCACGACGATTACCGGCGGCAGCGGAACATACAATGGGCCGATGAAGCGGGCGAAGGCTTCACGTTCCGGCGTGCGGTACACGCCGGGCGTGCAGGCGAAGGGCGCATCGGCACGGAAGATGGCGAGGATTTCGGTGAAGGTGCTGGTGACAAGGCGGGGCTTCAGACCCGCGCGTTCCAGCGCGAGCAGGGTCATCTCCACCAGCGGGCCACCCTGGCCTTCCGGGGTTGCCGTGAAGAACGGCGGGCGGTGGTAGATATAGACGGCGATCTCGCGTGGCGGCGGGGCGGGGTCGGTGGCATGTCCGGCGCGCAACGGTGCGGCACAGGTGGCCAGCGCAAGCAGCAGGATGCCCAGCGGACGCAGGCAGGCACTGGGGGAAAGGGGCCAGGCGCGGGGCCGGACGCGGTGCAGGATCATGGCAAGCTCCGGCTGTGGTTGGGGAGCAGAGCCTGAATGCAGGGTGCCGCGATCATGACCGGTGCTGAATGATTATCACGCATGACTATGCGGCACTGAATTGCCATGACGACCCGAACTGGGGCACGCGGTGGCGTGGAGGTGGTACCGTGGGGATGCGCCGGGAGCGGTGGGGGGGCGGAACCCGCCCGTGTGACCAGTCCGAGTGGGCCAGTCAGGGCGAGCCAATCAGGGCGGGCAGCCAGGTGAGTCAGGGCATGGCGGGGGCGGCTACAGTCGTGTCATCCGGCATGTCACCCAGCACGGCGGCGATGGCATCGTCGATGCGGCGCATGGTGGCCTCGTCCACGCCGCGCCCGCACATCAGATGCCGTGTCTGGGGCTGGCCCGGCAGGGCATTCGGACCGACCAGGGGCAGCAGTTGCAGCGCCTGGAGCAGTCGGGGCGACCGGCGCAGCAATTCGGTGGCTTCTTCCTGTTCCATCAGGGTCATGTCGTAGCGGTCGGATGCCAGCATTTCCAGCAGGGCGGCGTTGTCTGACGTGCTGCGGTAGACCGGCGCGCGGGACCGGGCCAGTGCTTCGTCCAGGGCCGGACCGTAGGAAAAACCGTCGCGCAGTACCATGCGCAGCCCGGCGGCCAGCAGTCCGGTCAGCCCCTTGCCTTCAGTCAGCCGGTGCGCGGCGTCGGCCCGCAACACGGCAGTCGGGGGCTGGTTGCGATAGATGGGGGCGCTGAACCGGGCGAACTGGTCACGCTCGCGGGTGTGGTACCAGCCGGGCGAGCAGGCGTAGGCCGTGACGTTCTGTTCGAACAGCGCCACGATGCGCTTGGGCGGCATTTCCGTGACGTGGTATGGAATGTGCGCGGCGTCCAGCACGCGGCGCACGGCGTCGATGAGAAACCCTCCGGCCACGCCGTGGTCGAAGGTGTAGTAGGGCGGACGATGAAAGGCGAGGATGGCCAGTTCGCGTTGCGAAGGCGCTGCCACCTGCTCGGCTTCGGCGCGCGCAGGCGCGGGCAGGGCCAGCAGGCACCAGAGCGCGGCTGCCAGGGCAAGTCCAGCGAACGTCGGAAGGCACGGTGGGCAATGACTGGCGTGCATGGCTGCCTTTTCGGGTATGGCATGCGGTTGCTTGTCGGGAAAAGCGCCGGGTTTGGATGGAGACGTGCCGCGGAACCATCGCGTGGCTGCAATGGCTGATGGTAGGCGGCACGGGTGAGGGCGGTCAAGCGGCAAGGATGTGGCGACGGCAGTCTTGATCCATGCCGCGCAAACACCAAGGCCCTGACATGTTGCCGGGGCCTTGGCGTGATGGTGTACGGTCATCGGGAAGGACAGGCGCTCCCTCCATCCTTTCTCCATTCTCCATCCGGAAAGGTGACGGTCTGCAGCCAGCCAGATTCTCTGCTGTCACGGTGATGCCCCAAAAAAACTGCCATGCATTCTGCGTGGTCTTCTCCGCCTTGTCATGCGGGGCTCATCAGCAGTGCAAAAGCCCCCCGAAGCGGTGCTTCGGGGGGCTTGCTTGCGTGGCGCGCCAGGAAGGATTCGAACCTCCGACCTACAGGTTCGTAGCCTGTTGCTCTATCCAGCTGGGCTACTGGCGCGCAAGGTGTGCTGTTTCGCGGGCTTGCGCCCGCCACGGAAGCGACTGCCGTGGCGCATGGTCCGGTGCATGCAAGAGTGGCGCGCCAGGAAGGATTCGAACCTCCGACCTACAGGTTCGTAGCCTGTTGCTCTATCCAGCTGGGCTACTGGCGCGTGTCTCCGGAACACTACCGGAAAGGCTGGTATACTGTCCTGCCAAATCCGGATTTTTTGCTGGCGCGCCAGGAAGGATTCGAACCTCCGACCTACAGGTTCGTAGCCTGTTGCTCTATCCAGCTGGGCTACTGGCGCAGCGAGAGAAGGCATATATGCCCGATGGGGTCGGATCGTCAAGCGATTTCGCGCGGGCAAATGCACTTCTTTTCCGGCACGGCGGCAGGTTGCCCGCCAGGCCGCGCCGCATGGGGATGAAAGGGGAATGCGTGGCTACAGGAAGGGCTGGTGCAATGTTGTTCCACGCCTACAGGCTACGAACCTATAGGTTGAATGTTTTGATTGTTCATTATCGTCAGTAAATGTAGATGGTTATATTTTTGAAAGCGAGCCGTGAAAGAAATTTTCGTCAGCTATTCGTCAACTCGAGCGACATCACGCTAGTTGACGTAAGGCAACTGACGAAAATCCAGCGCGACCGTAACCCAGTTGGATAGAGATCGATGCTACGACTTGTGGGCGCTCTCTGCCCGGCAGACTGGTCGTTCCCCTTCCGCCTGTCGGCCATGGTTGCCCCGCCCTTGCGAAAGGGATAGACCGTCCGTCTCCGGCCTTGCCGGACAGAGGAGACCCATGAGCCTTGATGCCAAGATCGACGCTGCGCGCCAACTGCTGCGCGAGGTGCTGGCCCTGCATGGGCCGGACCGCGTGGCCGTGGCCTGGACCGGCGGCAAGGATTCCACGCTGGCGCTTGCCCTGTGGCGCGGCGTGCTGCGCGATGCCGCGTCTGGTGCGTCCGGCGCATGTGGCGCGCGCCCGCTGGCCCTGAACCTGGACACGGGCTGCAAGTTTCCGGAAGTCATGGCCCTGCGGGACAGGTTGGCGGTGGAGTGGGGCGTGACCCTGCACATAGCCCGACCGGACGTGCCCCCCGGCTATCCCGTGGCGGCGGATCGGGCCGTCTGCTGCCGCGACCTGAAGGTGGCGCCGTTGCTGCGCGCCCTGCGTGAGCTGGACGTGGCCGTATTGCTCACTGGCATCCGTCGCGACGAGCACCCCGACAGGGCAGCCCGGCCCGTGCGGGAACCGGTGGCGGAACCGCCCCACCTGCGCGTGCACCCGGTGCTGGACTTCAGCGAGATGGACGTGTGGGCCGCCACCATGCAGCTTGGCCTGCCCCACTGCGAGTTGTATGACCGGGGCTACCGTTCGCTGGGCTGCATGCCGTGCACCCTGCCGCCGGAAGGCATGCAGGGTTCGCAGGGTGCCGGGGGCGAGCGCGCCGGTCGTGCCGCCGACAAGGAGGCCATGCTGGCCTCGCTGCACGCTCTGGGCTATTTCTAGAGCCAGCCTCGTTCGGTAATAGCGCCTGACGATCACGCGCGGCGGTGAATGCGCTGCCGCTCCGCTCCGGCCCCGCCAGCCCGACTGTCCCCACCGTGCCGATGGGCATCAGGCTTTCGCGCCGTCCCGCCGTCCCTGCCTCCCCGTATCCGCCCGCCTTTCCCCATTCCGGTCATCATCCCCCCGCGCATGCGAAAGGGGACGGAAGCCTCGTGGCTTCCGTCCCCTTTTCGCGTGCCCGTCACGCCGGGTAGCTGCAAGCGGTTACGTCCGGTCGCAGTACACGTTCTCCATGAACGACTCCAGGGCCTCGTCCATCTGGGCCACGTATTCGCCCACGTCGTGGGTGGAGCGGCAGGTGGTGCAGCGCAGGAACACCTCGTGGCAGGTGCGCTCCACGCGCAGCGCGGTGCCGCAGGTGCGGCAGGGAATGGTGGTCTGGGCGGCCCGGGGCTGCCCGAATCCGTAGCTGGTGCTGTACATGCGGTCTCCTTGCGGCGCGGCCGGAACGTGATGTCCCGGTGACGGCGGGGCGGTCCCGCACGTTGCTCGCGCAGGCGGGGCATACCGCATCGCGCCCGTACCGGCAATCCCTTTCCGCTCCCTTCCCCTTGCGCAAACGCGCCCTTCGTGTACTATGGTAAATACTGCCGGTTATTGCGTGTGTCGGTGCCCACGGCCCGGCCCCCGGCCAATTTCGCACTCAAGGAGACCACGATGCTTTCCGAACGCATGAACCAGGCCCTGAACGATCAGGTCAAATGGGAAATGTATTCCAGCTACCTGTACCTTTCCATGTCCGCCTACTTCGCGGACATGGGCCTTTCCGGCTTCGCCAACTGGATGCGGGTGCAGGCGCAGGAAGAACTGTTCCACGCCATGAAGTTCTACGACTTCATCAACGATCGCGGCGGTCGGGTGATCCTGCAACCCATCGACGCGCCCCCCTCATCGTGGGAGGGCGTGCTGGACGCCTTCCAGAAGACCCTGGAGCACGAACGCCACGTTACCGCGCGCATCAACGACCTGGTCAACGTGGCCATCGAAGAGCGCGACCATGCCACCAACATCTTCCTGCAATGGTTCGTCACCGAACAGGTGGAGGAAGAGGACGGCGTGAACGACCTGCTGCACAAGCTGCGGCTCATCAACGGCGAAGGCCAGGGCATGTTGCTGCTGGACAAGGATCTGGCGACGCGGGTGTTCACCATGCCTGCGGCCACGGCCTAGACGAAAAGCACACCGGGCGGGCGAACCGGCGGGGCACACCCTTGGGGCGTTCCCGGACCGGGCGCCCGCCCGCGCACGCGCCCGGCGTACGGCGCGGCATGACGGCGAGACGGCACACAAGCAAGGAGGTGCGGCGTGAGCCACACGGGCAGAAACATCGTCATCGGCGGCGAGGCCGGGCAGGGTCTGGTCACCATCGGCCAGATGCTGACCAAGGCCCTGATCCGCAGCGGCTATGAGGTCGTAGTGTCGCAGGACTACATGTCCCGCGTGCGCGGCGGCCACAACACCTACAGCATTCGCGTGCACGACGCGCCCATCGCCGCCCCGGCAGAGGCCATGGACGTGCTGGTGGCCCTGAACCAGGAAACCGTCAGTCTGCACAAGCACGAACTGTCCGAGAGCGGCATCGTCATTCTGGATGCCGGGCTGGATCCCGAAGGGACCAGGGCCGTGCCCGTGCCGTTCAAGGACGTGGCTTCGCGCCCCATCTTCGAGAACGTGGCCGCGCTGGGCGTGCTGGGTTCGTTGCTGGGCGTGGACAGGCCCACCATGGAAGGGCTGGTGCGCGAAACCTTCGGCAAGAAGGGCGACGAGGTGGTCGGCCAGAACATGAAGGTACTGGACGACGCCTGGAAATGGGCGGAAGCCCACCGCGCCAGTTGCGCCGCGCTGCCCGCTCCCAGAGGGCCCAAGGGCCGCATGATGCTGCACGGCAACGAGGCCATCGCCCTCGGTGCGTTGGCGGCTGGGGTGAAGTTCTGCTCGTTCTATCCCATGACCCCGGCCACCTCGGTGGCGCAGGAACTGATCACCAAGGGACGCAAGCTGGGCGTGGTGGTGGAACAGGCAGAGGATGAGATTGCCGCCATCAACATGGCGCTGGGGGCCACGTATACCGGAGCCAAGGCGCTGGTGCCCACGTCCGGCGGCGGCTTTGCCCTGATGACCGAAGGCGTCAGCCTTGCGGGCGTCATGGAGGCCCCGGTGGTCATCGTGCTGGCCCAGCGGCCCGGCCCGGCCACCGGCCTGCCCACCCGCACCGAACAGGCCGACCTGAACCTGGCCCTGTACGCGGGCCACGGCGAATTCCCCCGCGCCATCCTGGCCCCGGCCACCATCGAGGACTGCTTCCATCTCACCCACGCGGCCTTCGATCTGACAGAACGCTTCCAGACGCCGGTTTTCGTGCTGACCGACCAGTACCTGTCCGACTCGTACCGCGCCGTGGTGCCTTTCGACCTCGATGCGCTGCCCCCCGTGGCCGAGCCGGACTTCAGCCCCGGAGGCGGTCCGAAGTTCAAGCGTTACAAGCGGTACGAGCTGACCGAAAGCGGTGTGTCGCCCCGCAAGGTGCCGGGCTTTACCGAAACCCTGGTGCTGGCCGACTGCCACGAACACACCGAACAGGGCAACATCACCGAGGACGCGGACCTGCGCAACGCCATGAACGACAAGCGGCTGCGCAAGGGCGAGGGCCTGCGCGCGCTGTGCATTCCCCCGCGCGTGTCCGGTGATGCCAACCCCGACCTGCTGCTGGTCTGCTGGGGCTCCAGCGAAGGACCAGTGGCCGAGGCGGCGGTGTTGCTGCGCGCCAAGGGGCGCAGCGTGGGCGTCATGAGTTTCACCCAGGTCTGGCCGCTGGACCCCGCGCAGTTCCTGCCCGCACTTCAGGCGGCGAAGGAAGTGGTATGCGTGGAAGGCAACGCCACGGGCCAGTTCGCCCGCCTGCTGCGGCAGGAGACCGGGTTCGAGGTGTCGCGCACGCTGCTGCGCTATGACGGGCGCATCTTTACGCCGAAGTGGCTTGCGGAGCGCTTGGGGTAGGCAACCCGGCCTTTTTCCCGCTGGCTAACCGACCCGAAGGGCACGGAGTGTGCCCGTTAAGCGAACTTGTGAGCTTTACGGGCATCGAGCGCAGAGCGGTCAAACGTCACCGGCCATATCGGTCAAATACCAAAGAGTATATTCCCTCATGGCCGGTTCGTTTTCCTTGCCAGCGGAAAAAAATCCTGGGTTGCCAAATGGCGTCACGACTCGGGCATTGCTGTGACCACTGACAGGACAGCGGAATCCCGTAGGGAATTTCCAGGAGCGATCATGGATATCGAAGTCTACGGCGAATACAAGAAGACCGCGTGGTGCCCCGGCTGCGGCAACCACGACGTGATGAAGGCCGTGCGCCAGGCGCTGGCCGGGCTGGACCTTGCCCCCAACAGGGTGGCGCACGTTTCCGGCATCGGGCAGGCGGCCAAGGCCCCGCACTACATCGATCTCAACGGCTTCAACGGCCTGCACGGGCGCGGCCTGCCCCCGGCGCAGGCCATCAAGCTGTGCAACCCGGAGCTGACCGTCATTGCCCAGAGCGGCGACGGCTGCAACTACGGCGAGGGGGGCAACCATTTTCTGGCGGCCATCCGCCGCAACGTGGACATGACCCTGCTGGTGCACGACAACCAGATCTACGGGCTGACCAAGGGGCAGGCCAGCCCCACCACCCCGGAAGGGCAGATCACCAAAAGCCAGCCCGACGGGGTGCGCAATGCGCCGTTCAACCCCATTGCCGTGGCCGTGGCCATGAAGTGCTCGTTCGTGGCGCGCTCGTTTTCGGGCAACACCCCGCATCTGGTGAAAATGATTCAGCTGGCCATCCAGCACAAGGGCTTCGCGCTGGTGGACCTGTTCTCGCCGTGCGTGTCGTTCAACAAGGTCAACACCTTCGGCTGGTACAAGCAGCGCTGCCAGGAACTGCCGGAAGACTACGATCCCACCGACTGGGCCGCCGCCATGCAGGTGGCGCAGGAATTCGGCGAGCGCATTCCCATCGGGGTCATCTACCGCAACGACAGGCCCTCGCTGGATGCCAGCCTGCCCGTGCTGCAAAAGGGGCCGCTGGGCCGCCAGCCCGTGGACCGGGACGGGTTGCGGGCGTTGATGCAATCCTACACCTAGAAGCCGTTTCCGGATGTCATTTCGCCCGTTGGGCTGGTGGCCGATGCGCCACCGGCCCGGCGGGAAACGCAAGGGAGGGGAGCCATGCACATGGTCGTGCTGTATGCCATTCAGGGCGAGGTGCCCTGTTTCGTGCACGTGATGCTGAACGCGCTGGACATGCACGCGCGCGGCTGGGACGTGCGCGTGGTGGTGGAAGGACAGGCCATCAAGGCCGTGCCCGTGGTGGCTGGCTCCGGGCACACCATGCGCCCGCTGTTCGAAAAGGCGCGCGATGCCGGGCTGTTCGCCGGGGCCTGCAAAGCCTGTTCGTCCATCCAGCGCGTTGCGGAAGAGGTGGAGGCCACCGGGCTTGAACTCATCGGCGACATGAGCGGGCACCCGGCCATGGGCGACTGGATCGAACGGGGCTACACGGTGATCACCATGTAGCCGCCAGGCGAGTGGATGTGGTGCGAACGGAACCTGTCCGACTTTCTGTGGGGCAGCCGGGCCGCACACGCGATGCGCCCCGTCGGATGGATTCCGGCGGGGCGCGGTGCGTTCAACGTGCGGGCGAGGTGCCAGGATGATTGGGCGGGGGCTGTGGACCACCACCGCAGGAGGCGAAGGCGAACTGCCCCTGAACTCACGCAGGCAGCGCGAGAGCCGTGCACGACAGGGCCGGGGTGCGGGGCGGCGGTGCCCGCTATTCGCCCATCACGGCGCGCAGCAGCGAGGCCAGTTGGCGGCGCACCAGTTCGGTTTCCGCCGGGGTCACCTGCGGCATGTCGGCGGGGCGGTTGGCCCCGGCCAGTGCGTCGCCTTCCTCTATGTCGGCCAGCGCCGCCGCCGAGCGACCCATGATGCAGAAGAACCGTTCCGGCTTCCAGCCCATGCGTTCGAGTTCCGCCGCGGCAGGCGCGGAGTATTCGAAGCCGGGCAGGCCGTCCGCGCCCACCGAGGGGTGGGGGGCTTCGCCTGCCCGCTTCACCCAGTCGCGAAAGCGGGGGAAGTCGTCGATGAAGCGTGTCAGTTCGGCGTTGTCGAACGGGGGCTGGTCGTAGAAACCCGCCGCGCGGGCCTCCGGCGAGGTCAGCAGAAGCAGCGCAAGGCAGATGCAGGCAAGGGGCGCGGCCAGGCCAAAGGCCCGGCGCAACGCGGCAAGGCGGGATGCAGGCATGAACATGGAAATCCTTTGGTTGCTGTAAGGGGCGGGGCGTTTGGCCAGATGTGCCAGCCCAGCCAGAATCGTCCGGCCCGTCAGGCCCGTCAAGCCAGTCAGGCCCGTCGGGCCCGTCAGGCTCATCGGGCTGGCCTGATCCATCGGGCAGGCCCCGGATGCATCTGTCTACAGGCGGGGACGGCGAAAGGGAAGCCCGGCGGAGCCCGTACGATACGGGGGATTCCGGCGTGCGCCGCGCATGCCGGCGGGGCGCAGTTCCGCCCGTTCAAAACGGGGTGCGGGAATGAAATGGCCGGTGCGTTGCCGCACCGGCCAGTGAATGCAGGAATCCGGGGTTGCGAAACCGCCGCAAGGGGGCGGCATGCGCTCCGCCAGTGCTAGTCGTACTTCACCGAACTGATTTTCATCAGGCGATCCCAGTTGTGGTACGATTCGATGTAGCGGATGGTGCCGGTCTTGCCGCGAATGACCACCGAATGGGTGATGGCGCCAACGCCGGTGTACTGCACACCGCGCAGGAAGGTGCCGCCGGAAATGCCCGTGGCGGCAAAGAACACCTCGTCGCTGCGCACCAGGGTATCCACGGTGTGGATTTCGCGCAGGTCAAGGCCCGCGTCGTGCAGGGCTTCCTTTTCGGGGTAGGACTGCGGGTCCAGGCGGGCCAGCATCTGGCCACCCACGCCCTTGATGGCGCAGGCCGCCAGCACGCCTTCGGGGGTGCCGCCGGTGCCCATCATCACGTCCACTTCCGAGCGCGGGTCAACGGCCATCAGCGCACCGGCCACGTCGCCGTCGGTGTGCAACTGGATGCGCGCGCCCGATTCGCGGATGCGCTGGATGAGCTTTTCGTGGCGCGGCTTGTCCAGCACGAAGACCACCAGGTCGTCCACGTCCTTGCCCAGCGCTTTCGCGATCTTCTGAAGATTTTCCTTCACCGGGGCGTCGATGTCGATGACGTCGCGCGCGGCGGGGCCCACCACCAGCTTCTGCATGTAGAAGCTGGGGCCGGGGTTGTACATGGTGCCCGCGGGGGCCACGCCCACCACGGAAATGGCGTTGGGGCGGCCATAGGCCAGCAGCTTGGTGCCTTCCACGGGGTCCACGGCCACGTCGATGGCCGGGCCGCGACCGGTGCCCACCTTCTCTCCGTTGTGCAGCATGGGGGCGTGATCCTTCTCGCCTTCGCCGATGATCACATGGCCGGCCACGTTCAGCGAATTGAAGGACAGGCGCATGGCGTCAACGGCAGCGCCGTCGCCCGCGTCGTTGTTGCCCTTGCCCAGCCAGCGGGCGGATGCCAGCGCGGCGGCTTCGGTGACGCGCACGAGATCGAGGGCGAGATTCTTTTGCGGGGCTTCCATTAACGGTCCTCCAGTGGGGTGGTGCTTCTTGCTTCGGAAACGCGACGCGCCGCGTGAACCCGTGCGGCACAAGGCCGTGCGGGGCGCGGGCGCGGGCTGCCTCCGGCGGTCGGAGGGGC
>NZ_VSMK01000706.1 GCF_011682075.1 Nitratidesulfovibrio liaohensis | reverse complement strand
CGGGCGAACAGGCTGCCCGCCTTCATGCCGGGGGCGGCGCCGCCGTTGCCGGGCGTTGCGGCGGCGGGGGCCAGCCGTTCGGCCAGCTTGGCCAGCGAGCGCGCGGCCACCGAGCGGGGCGCCGCCTCGCACAGGGGCACACCCTGATTGATGGCCGACACGGCCGCGCCGTAGTCGTCGCCCACGGTGGCGAACACCTTGCGTTCCAGCAGCCGTTCGGCTTCCGTCAGGTCCACCCCGGCCTGGGGCGACATGCGGTTGACCACCAACTGGATGCGTGCGGCCACTGACGGCGCGGCGGCGGCCACGTCGTCCAGCAGGCGGCGTGCGCCAGCCAGGGCGGGCAGGGCCAGATCGGTGACCAGCAGGATGGTTTCCGCCTCCTGCATGGAGACCAGGGCCAGTTCGTCGGCATAGGGGCCGCCGTCCACCACGGTGACGGCGTACAGGGCGCGGGCCAGATCCAGCACTGCCTTCACCGCGCGGGGGCTGATGGCGTCCAGGTCGTCGCCCGTGTCGGGCGAGGCGAACACCTCGAGCCCGCTGGCGTGCCGTTCGGCCAGGCTGCGCAGGAAGGTGGCATCCAGGCGGCCCAGGTTGCGCGCGCCGTCGGCCCAGGTGCGGGAATATTCCATGTCCAGGAACAGCGGCACGTCGCCCTGGGGCAGACGCATGTCCATGAGCGCCGCCAGAGGCAGCGCGGCGGGCGCAAGGGCGGGGCCGCCCGTGGCCAGCGCCATG
>NZ_VSMK01000705.1 GCF_011682075.1 Nitratidesulfovibrio liaohensis | reverse complement strand
ACCGTGCTCGGGGCGCGGCCCGGAGGGCTGCTGGAGCAGGGCGGCGCGGACGATGCTGGCCGCACCGCAGGAAACGGCGGAAACGGCGGCAACGCCGGAACGGGCGCCACGGAGCGGGGCGCCGGAGATATTTCGTGATGCAGAGTTTTCCGTTTGCCGGGGGGGATGGCCGGGGGGCCGCTCGCCTGTGGTCGATGCCGGTGGCGGGCCGCGGTCTGGCCGTGTTGCTGGTCGCGTTGTCGGTACTGTCGGCGGCCCTGCTGTTGGGGGTATCGGCCACACCCGCGCGAGCGGCGGTGCTGTCCTTGGATGCCCCGGAATCCACCGGCGACGGCAAGCCCTTCGTGGTCACGGTGACGGCGGATGCGCCGGGCGACGTGGTGCTGGACTGGCGCGGCCAGTCCCTCACCGTGCCCGTGACGCCTGCTGACGCCGGGTCTGCCGGGTCTGGCGGGTCTGGCGGGTCTGGCGGGTCTGCCAGTCCTGCCCGCTGGATTGGTCAGGCCATCCTGGCCGTGCCGCTGGACACCAAACCGGGTACGGAGACGTTGCGCGCCCGCGTTGCCGGGCAGCCCAAGGCCGCGCCTGCCGTCACCCGTGCCGTCGCCGTGGTCCGCGCCGCCTATCCGGAGCAGCGCCTGACCGTGGAAGGCAAGTACGTCAACCCGGACAAGGCAGCACTGAACCGCCACGAGGCGGAGCGCGCCCGCGTGAAGGCCGCGCTGGCCCTGCGCACCCCGGAGC
>NZ_VSMK01000704.1 GCF_011682075.1 Nitratidesulfovibrio liaohensis | reverse complement strand
GACCCGAACGGCCAGGCCGCCCGCCGCACCGGGGCAAACCCGCCGATGGGCGGCGTGAGGCCCGATCCGACGCCCGGCCCGACACGCGCCCCAACGTGCGTACTGACACCCGCGACATCCTGCCCGACGCCCCGGAGTCTCCCTGCTCCATCCTGCCCGGCGTGAAGCCGGTGCTGGAGTTGCTGGAATCGGACCCCAGCCGTGTGGACACGGTGCTTATCCGCAAGGGCAAGCGCGGGCGCGAGGTGGACCGCATCGTGGAACTGTGCCGCGAGGCGCGGGTACGCTACATCTTTGCCGAGGCGCACGCCCTGGACCGGCTGTTCGCGTCGGGCAAGGCCATCGCCCAGCCTGCCGAGGACATGGCCGAGCCGGACATGCCGGACAACCAAACCGACGACCTTTTCGCCGATGACGACGACGCCTGGGACATTCTGGAAGGCCGGGGCACGGCCCGCGACACCAACGCCGATAACGACGACGATGCCCCCGGCGACGACACAGGCGCACGCACCGGGCGCGCTTCGCAGCCGTCGCCCTCTTCACATTCTTCGCACCAGGGCGTCATAGCGCGGGTGTTCGACGCCGGGTTCGCCGAATTCGGCGACATCCTGCGCGACGCCCCCGACGCGCCGCTGCCGCTCATCGTGGCACTGGACCAGGTGCAGGACCCCGGCAACGTGGGCACCCTGGCCCGCACCCTGTACGCGCTGGGCGCGGCGGGGCTGGTGGTGGTGCGCCACGGCG
>NZ_VSMK01000703.1 GCF_011682075.1 Nitratidesulfovibrio liaohensis | reverse complement strand
GAACAGCAGCGAACCTGCGGCGGCCTGCAGGAACAGCACGCCCCAGTCGCGCGCGGGCAGGCGCGGCAGGCCGCCTTCGCGCCGGTACAGCAGCGGCACGGCGATGCAGGCGGCCACCAGAAAACGCAGTTCCTGCACCAGATGCGGCGGCAGCGTCAGCGAGACGAAGCGCGCCGCCGCCACCGATGAGCCCACGATGACCATGGCGGCGGCAAGATCGAAGTACGCGCGCCATGCGGGACCGTGCGCTGCCCCGGCAGCGGACTGCGACAGGCGCACGGTGACAGGGGGCGGGGTTGCGTGAGTGGAGGCCGATGGCGTGGCATGCCGGGGCGTGCCCGGCGTAGCGGCGTCGGGCGTTGTTAACGACGCGGTGCCAGGCGAGGGGGTGCCCGCAGGTGGGAAATCAGCGGCGAGGGGCGTTGCCTCCGCCATCTCCCCCATCTCCGCTTTCTCCGCTAGCTGGGCGGCAGGCGTCTGCTCCTTTGGGTCCGTACGGCGCGGTGCGTGCGTGGTCATGGGAATCCTCCGTGGAAATCCTGTTTTCCACGAAGGCTACGGCCCAGGTGCCGCGCGCGTCTTGAAGCATCTTGCGGAATCTGGCCGGGGTCACGCCCATCTGGGCCCGAAAGGCGCGGGTAAGATGGCTCTGGTCGGCAAACCCCGCCGCTGCCGCCGCCTCGGCGGGGGTGGCGCCCGCGGACAGCAGTTGTCGGGCCCGGCGCACCCGCGCCTGCACCAGATAGGCG
>NZ_VSMK01000702.1 GCF_011682075.1 Nitratidesulfovibrio liaohensis | reverse complement strand
CGCCGCAAAACACCCCCAGCAGCACCACCACGCGCCAGCCCAGCGGCAGGGGCAGGAACAACCAGGGCGCCAATAGCGCCGCCACGGCAGACCCCACCGTGCCGGGGGCCACGGGGCTGCGCCCGGCGTACCACACCCGGGCCACTTCCAGGGCCAGCCTGTCCAGGCCGCGCGGGGGCGATTGCGGGATGCAACGCTCCGATCCGTCGTCGTGTGCCGTGCTCATGTCCGTGCTCCGTATTCTTCGCGCCCTGCGCTGCCGGACGCGGCACGTGCGCGTTGCCAATGCAGCGCCGGACGCAACTTATTCGCCTTTCGGCTCGATGACGCCGTGATGCAGCAGCAGCCGGACCAGTTCGGCCACCGGCAACCCCACCACGTTGCTCCACGAACCGTCGATGGATTCCACCAGAAACGCGCCCACCCCCTGAATGCCGTAGGCTCCGGCCTTGTCATCGGGTTCACCCGTGGCGGCATAGGCGGCAAGGGCAGCGGCGGGCGCATCCCACATGGTCACGCGGGTGGCGGCGTGAAATGTTTCGCTGTTGCCGTCCGGCAGGGCCACGCAGCAGGCGCTGACCACCTCGTGGGTGTGCCCGGCCAGCCGGGAGAGCATGCGCACGGCATCCATGCGGTCGCGCGGCTTGCCCATGATCTCGCCGTGCAGGGCCACCACGGTGTCCGCAGCGATGACCACACAGCCGGGGCGCGACGCGGCAACGGATGCGGCCTTGGCCGCAGCCGCGCGG
>NZ_VSMK01000701.1 GCF_011682075.1 Nitratidesulfovibrio liaohensis | reverse complement strand
GAGAGGCGGCGCGCCGTGTGGGCGCGTACGATCAGGCCGTGGCTTCGCTGGATGGGGCGGGCGTGCGCCGCGGCGAGGTGTGGGGCGTGACGGCAAATCCGGATCTGGGCACCGTGCTGCGCATCGCGGCGGCGGCGGGCACCGGTCCCGAAGGTTCCGTCGGCAATTCCCCCATCGGCGGCGGAACGGGATTTGTCGCCATCGGAGGCGGCAGCGTCATCGACGCCACCAAGGCGGCTGCGGCGCTGGTGCCCCTGCTGGCCGAGGGGCGCGACCCGTGGAGCCCCTTTGCCGAGCGCAAGCCGGTCACCCGCTCGCTGCCGGTGTTCGCGGTGTCCATCCTGTCGGGCACCGGATCGGAAATGAACGGCAACGCCGTGATCACCCGGGGCGCGTCGGGCCACAAGTGGGGCATGCGCTGTCCCTCGCCGGTGGCCACCTTCGTGGATGTGACCTTCCAGCAAGGGCTGCCCTGGCACCTGACCGTGAACGGCGCGGTCGACGCCATGAGCCACGTGCTGGAATTTTCGGTGGTGGGCACGCCAGCCGCGTCCGCCTCGACTGGTGTCAGGCGCAAGGACACGGAACTTCCCTTCTTTGCCGAAGAAGCGGTGCTGGCCCAGAACGAGGCCCTGCTGCGTACCATCGTGCGTGCCGCCGCGCGCCTGCGTGCCGATGCCCACGACGTGGAGGCGCGCGGGGCCTTGGCCTGGGCGTCGGGCGTGGGGCTGTCCGGCCTCACCGGGGTGGGCCT
>NZ_VSMK01000700.1 GCF_011682075.1 Nitratidesulfovibrio liaohensis | reverse complement strand
CCCGGACCGCACATCACCGCCCGGCAGGAGAACCGCGCCCGTCTGCGCGACCGCCTGCTGCGCGAGGCGTACGGCGAAACTCCGCCCGATGCGGTGGCGCCGCTGACCCTGCGCATCGGGCCGGACATGCGCGTGGTCATGGAGCGGCGGCGCATCGTTGACGAAGAACTGCGCGGCGTGATCGCCGAGGCCGAACGTGCCGGGCGCTATTTCATCGACGCCGATACCGGCATGCGTCTGGCCTGTTTGCGCCGGGTGCGCGTCACCCACTGGGTAGGGTATGAGCCCGTGCCCGGAGGCGCCGGGGACGGGGCAGGGGGCGATGCCACGCCTGCCTACGCCATCCGGCAGGCCTATGCCCATCGCATGGTGTTGCCGCAAAAGCCGCCCGCCGGAGGGTGGAAGGAATCGCCCCATGAACCGGCCTACCTGCCCGCGTCGGGCAACTGGTCCTGCGCCTGCGGCGGCGTGCCGCGTCCCCTGTCGGTGGAGCTGACCTACCTTGGCAGCACCTTCAACGTGCGCCTGCTGACCTGCCCGGACTGCGGGCAGGTGCTGGTGGACGAGTCCCTGGCGCTGGGCAAGATGCTGGAAGTGGAACAGTTGCTGGAGGACAAGTGATCGTGCCGTCCGGTCCCGATGCTGCGGCCTTCGTGCCAGGGGTAGCCGCGCCTGCGGGGGATGGTGGCCCGGTCACCACTCCGCGCGGTCCGTGGGAGCACCCGGCCCTGCGGGCCGTGGCCGGTGCCACGCTGCG
>NZ_VSMK01000699.1 GCF_011682075.1 Nitratidesulfovibrio liaohensis | reverse complement strand
GCGGCGGGGGCGCCTGCTTTGGGGGCCTGGGACGGGGCGCGCCGCGTCGGATCGCCTTCCGGATTCCGGGCACGGTCCGCGCCACGGCCAAGGTGCACGGCGATACGTTCCGCGATGCGCTCGGCAAAGCTTTTGGCGGGGGCGGCCTGCTGCGGCATGGCGGTCTGCGAGTGCGGCGACGAGAGCGGGGCCTGACCGTGTGAAGCCTGTACGGGCGTATGGGGGGACTGCGCGGCGGGAGTCGAAGCCGCCTGCTGACCCGGCTGGGGCCTGGTGTACTGCATCTGCGGCGGCAGGGTCTGGCCGGTCTGCTGCCCTGTGGGCCATGCCGGTGCGGTTGGGATACCGGGAGCAGCCGGGGCTACGGGCGTGGACGCGGGCTGTGCCTGCCCGTGTGGTGTCTGTCCGGCCGGTGCCTGCCCGGGTGTCACCTGCCCGGCAGGCTGGGGGGGCTGCTTGGGACGGTAGCCGGGGCGTACCTCTGCCGACAGGTCGCGGATGGGGCGGGTGTCGGGCGGCTGGGGAAGGGCCGGGGTCTGTTCCGCAGTCTGCTGCCCCCTTTGTTCGGGCGACGGGTGGGGCACGGCGCGTTGTCCCTGTTGCTGGGCCCGCTGGGCGCGTTCCCAGCGTTCCAGGCGCGCCGCCGCCCCGTAGGACGACGAGGCGCTGGCCCCGGCATGGGTGGTGGACCGGTGCGGTTCCATGGGCATGGGGTCGCCCACCCATTCGCCGCCGTCGGCGGGGGAAGATGGCTTGCGCACC
>NZ_VSMK01000707.1 GCF_011682075.1 Nitratidesulfovibrio liaohensis | reverse complement strand
CCAGCGGGCGCAGTCCGGGCAGCAGGCGGGCCACGCGTCCTCGCCGGTCCCGTCAGCACCAGCCCCGCCCGAACGATGCCCCTCCGGGCAACGTCCACCCGGCCCCGCACCCGCCACGGCCTTGCAGGTCACCACCACCTTGTCGGTGGCGGTGGTCAGGGCGATCACGTTGCCTGCCTCGTCGAATTGCAGCGAGTTCAGGTCCGCAGCCATGCCGCCCTCGGGATCGCTATCAAAGGCCAGCACGGTACCCACGGGGGTCTTGGCCTCGAAGGGGGCGTCCGGCTCGAACGAACGCAGCGCGCCCGACTCGTGGAACGAAAACCCCACGCTTACGCTGGCCGGACCCTGCGGTGTGACGATGGTCAACCGCTCGCCGGGCCACAGGGTGACACTGCGCAACGCACCGGACGGAAAGAAGTGCGCGGAGATGATCCGCGCGCTGACAAGGCCGATGGGCGTTGCCATGCGCTGCGGCCCGGCAAGGGCCGTTTCGTGCTCCACGCTCCAGTAGGCGGAAATCTTGCCATCCAGTGGAAACACCCGGCGCAACTGGCCGCCGGGGTGAAAGGTGACCCGCTCCGCCACCATGGACCCCACGGGCGTTTCGATCACCGCCCTTTCCTGCAACGACACCGCCTTCAGCCCGCCACCGGGGTGCAGTTCCACCGGCTGCACCCGCTGCCTGCGGGGGTCTTCCGGCGCGTACTGGGGCACCAGCACGCCCGCCGGGGTGGGCAGTTCCACCCGTCCTTCCAACAGCACCTCTGCCGGACTGCCGTCCGGATGGAGGCACTGCACCACCGCGCCCGGAACCGCCGTGACATCCGGCTGCGCTGTCCGATGGTCGCCCATGTGGCCTCCCTGGCTGTTTCGTTGCCGCATTTGAGGGGCTGTCGTCGCCCGAACGCGCGGACATCCCGCAGGTGGGCGCTCGCGCCCGGATCGCCTATTGCCGAAAACGTGAATCCACGCCTCGTCACCATGCCCAATCCGCCGCCGTCCGTCGAGAGGCAAGGACTGTACACGTTCTGAGCAGATAGCACGACCAACACCGGCCACGTCGCATCATCCTGCATTTCCACATATATTAGTATAAAGGCCCTCCACACGACTACAATTCACAAAAAAGTCACGCCATACCCATCCGGCAAGCCTGCAACGACCGGCACGCTCCCATTCCGGACCATGCCGGTCTTGACGCCCTCGCCCATGAATGGTTGCATGCACAAATATAGACGCAGCCTCCGCCCATCCCGACACGGCGGCGGCCACGGGCAACCCGCAAGCGGCGCAACGGACGCCGGAACCCGTCCGCCGGGCAGGCACCGCCTTCCCGTCGGCAAGGAGTCCCCCATGAGCAAGAAGCCCAACGCACAGGGCGCGAAACCGGCCACCACGCCGGACGCCACCTCCCTGAACGACATCTCCCCAAACAACATTTCCCCAAGCAACGTCTGCGTAGACGACATCGTCACCCGCGTGAACGAGGCGCAGCGCGCCTTCGCCACCTTCACCCAGCAGCAGGTGGACGCCATCTTCCACGCCGCCGCTGCAGCCGCCACCGCGCAGCGCATCCACCTTGCCCGCATGGCCGTGCAGGAAACGGGCATGGGCATCCTGGAAGACAAGGTGATCAAGAACCATTTCGCCTCGGAATACATCTACAACAAATACAAGGACGACAAGACCTGCGGGGTCATCCGCGACGACCCGGCCTACGGCTACCGCGAGGTGGCTGCGCCCATCGGGGTCATTGCGGGCATCATCCCCACCACCAACCCCACCTCCACCACCATCTTCAAGGCGCTGCTGGCGCTGAAGACGCGCAACGGCATCATCTTCGCGCCGCACCCGCGCGCCGCGAAATGCACGGTAGAGGCCGCGCGCATCGTGCATGAGGCCGCCGTGGCCGCAGGCGCGCCGCGCGGGGTCATCGGCTGGGTGGAAGCGCCCACGCCCGACACCACCCGCCAGCTCATGCAACACCGGGGGGTGTCGCTCATCCTGGCCACCGGCGGGCCGGGCATGGTGCATGCCGCCTACAGCTCGGGCAAGCCCGCCATCGGCGTGGGCGCGGGCAACACCCCGGTGGTGGTGGACGCCACCGCCAACGTGAAGATGGCGGTGAACTCCATCATACTGTCGAAAACCTTCGACAACGGAATGATCTGCGCCTCTGAGCAGGCGGTGATCGTGGAAGACGCGGCGGCGGATGCGGTGAAGGCCGAATTCGCGGCGCGCGGCTGCCACTTTTCCTCGCCGCAGGAAGCGGAGGCCCTTGCGGGCGTGGTGTTCACCGACGGCAGGCTCAACGCGGCCATCGTGGGCCGATCGGCGGCGGAAATCGCGGCCATGGCGGGCATCACCGTGCCGCCGACCACCAAGATCCTCATCGCGGAACGCGACGCCATCGACCCGCTGGACCCGTTCGCGCACGAGAAGCTTTCGCCAGTGCTGGGCTTCTACCGCGCGCCCGACTTTTCCACCGCCGTGGACATGGCCCAGCGTCTGGTGGAACTGGGCGGGGCCGGGCACACATCGGTGCTGTACACCGACGAGGCCAACCGCGAGCGCATCGTCCACTTCCAGAACGTGCTGACCACCGGGCGCACGCTCATCAACATGCCCTCGTCGCAGGGAGCCATCGGCGACGTGTACAACTTCGAGCTGGCGCCCTCGCTGACGCTGGGCTGCGGCTCGTGGGGCGGCAATTCCGTCAGCGAAAACATCGGGGTGAAGCATCTCATGAACGTGAAGACCGTGGCCGAACGGCGCGAGAACATGCTGTGGTTCCGGGTGCCCCCGAAAATCTACTTCAAGATGGGGGCACTGCGCCTGGCGCTGGAAGACATGCGCGACAGAAAGCGCGCCTTCATCGTCACCGACCGCACCATGGAAGCCCTGGGCCACGTGGGCAAGGTGACCGCCGTGCTGGAAAAGCTGGGCATCCAGTACCGGGTGTTCAGCGACGTGAAGCCAGACCCGGACCTTACCGGCACCTACGCCGCGCTCGATTCCATCCGCGCCTTCCAGCCGGACATGTTCATCGCGCTCGGCGGCGGCTCGCCCATGGACGCGGCCAAGATCATGTGGCTGATGTACGAGCAGCCGGACCTGAAGTTCGAGGAAATATCCCTGCGCTTCATGGACATCCGCAAGCGGGTCTACACCTTCCCCGCGCTGGGCAGGAAGGCCGTGATGGTGGCGGTGCCCACCACGTCCGGCACCGGGTCTGAGGTGACGCCCTTTGCCGTCATCACCGACGACGCCACGGGCATGAAGTACCCCATCGCCGACTATGCACTGACGCCGGACATGGCCATCGTGGACCCGGAATTCGTCATGGACATGCCGAAGACGCTCACCGCACATTCCGGCCTGGACGCCCTGACCCACGCGGTGGAGGCCTTCACCTCCACCTATGCCAACAACTTCAGCGACGGCAATGCGCTGGAGGCCGTCCGGCTGGTCTTCAAGTACCTGCGCCGGGCATACACCGAAGGCGCGCGCGACGTGATGGCCCGCGAAAAGATGCATTACGCGGGCACCATTGCGGGCATGGCCTTCGCCAACGCCTTCCTTGGCGTGTGCCATTCCATGGCGCACAAGCTGGGGGCCACGTTCCACATGCCGCACGGCCTTGCCAACGCGCTGCTGCTTTCGCACGTCATCGAGTACAACGCCACCGACACCCCCACCAAGCAGGGGCTGATGCCGCAGTACCGCTACCCCTTCGTCAAGGGGCGCTACGCGCGCATCGCCGACATGCTGGGGCTGACCGAAGGCTGCGGCGACGACCGCGACAGCAAGGTGGCCCGGCTGGTGCAGGCCATAGAAACGCTGAAGGCCGACCTGAACGTTCCCGGCTCGCTGCGCGAGGCGGGCATTGCCGAGGCGGACTTTCTGGACCGGGTGGACCTGCTGGCCGAACAGGCCTTTGACGACCAGTGCACCGGCGGCAACCCGCGCTACCCGCTTATCGCGGAGATCCGCGAACTGTACCTGAAGGCGTACTACGGCGCGCCGCTGGCGTCGTTGTCCTCGCTGTCCTCGTTGCCCCCTGCCAACGTGGGGTAACCGGAGGAAAGAGCGGGCGGAAAGCAGAACGGCGGCGCACACGCACCGCCACAGCATCACGAATGCACGGGGCATGTGCCATGGGGACGCATGCCCCGTGTTGCGTTTTCTGGACAACGTTATGGGCACCCCCCCGTGCTTCGTCCATCATTCTGCCTCTGTATCCTTACCCTATCACTGCGCAATCCATTTCATATGGCAATCAAAAACGAGCTTTATCACCACTTGAAATCTATAACGCCGCACAAGTCTTATACAAGACATGAAAACAAATATAGATACGTCTTGACATTTTTCAAAACACAAAAGTATGTGCTTACATATCCATGATCACATGAACCAATAGGTTACGCCGGAACGCACCTGGGGGAAACTGGTGCGCCCCCCGGCCCAGGGAAGACGATGACACCTCACTCGTTTGGGCGCGCAGTACTGTGCGCGCCAATGTTGTTCCTTTGCCTTCTGGTGGCCGCATCTCCCTGCCGGGCCGCCTCGCCCAACGAGGCAATCCGCCAGCAACAGATACTGCAACAGCGCGAGGAGCAGCGCAGGCAGGAACTGGAACGGCGCCACCGCGAAAGCCTGGAAACCCCACCTGTCGAGCAGCCCGTCGCGCCGCCCTCTGCCCCGGAAGGGGAAGCGGGAGAACGCTGCTTTGATGTCGTCCGTATCCGCCTTGAAGGGGCAACCCTTCTCTCCGAGCACGAGCAGCGCTCTCTCACGGCCCCGTACCTGGGGCGCTGCCTTACCCTGGCGGACATCAACAACCTGGTCCGCGACATCACCAACGCCTACGTCGACAGGGGGTACGTCACCACCCGCGCGGCGGTGCCCCAGCAGGACATGTCCGGCGGTGAACTGACCATTCTGGTCATCGAAGGAAAGGTCGAGGGCATAGATTTCTCGGACGATGTGCCCTTTGCCGGGCAGAAGTTACGCTTGGCCTTTCCCGGCATTGTCGGCAACGCGCTGAATATCCGCGACCTGGAACAGGGGCTGGACCAACTCAACCGCCTGCCCTCCAACGATGCGACCATGGAACTTGTGCCCGGCACCACGGCGGGCATGAGCCGGGTACGCATTGCCAACACGCCCGGCAAGACGTGGCGCGCCAGCGCGGGGCTGGACAATTCCGGCCAGAAATCCACGGGCGAATTGCAATACCTGCTCGGTTTCGAGAAGGACAACCTGCTGCACTGCAACGACCTGCTCTCGTTGAACATGAACGCGGACTACGACTCCATGGCCGCGGGCGAGCACCAGGACAGCCAGAGCCTTTCCGCCTTCTATTCCTTTGGCGTGGGGTACTGGACGGTAACCGGCAGCCTCAGCCGGTTTTCGTACCGGAACATGCTTGACGGCTCATCCATGGACTTTTCCAGCGCCGGTGACACGACCACCTCGACGTTGACGGTGGACCGCGTGATCCACCGCGACGCCGACAGCAAAACCTCTCTCGGCGCCGGAGTCCTTGTCCGGGATACTTCCAACTACCTTGCCGGGGTAAAGCTGAAAGCGAGCAGCCAGGTGCTTTCGGCGTTCTCGGCATCCGCCACGCACACCCACCGTGCCTTGGGCGGCGTGGCCACGCTGAGCGGCGAATTCCGGCGCGGTGTGCCGATGTTTGGCGCGCACTCGGACCCGGATGACGACCCGCTGACCGTGCCCAAGGCAGAATTCGAGAAGTACACGGCCACGGCCAGTTTCTACCGGCCATTCCAACTGCTGGACCAGCAATTCAGCTGGAGCACCCGCGTGTGGGGGCAATGGTCGCCGGACACCCTGTACAGCGCCGAACGCGCCAGCATCGGCAGCCGGTACACGGTACGCGGCTTTCACGAAGACAGCCTTGATGGCGACAGTGGCGGGTACGCCCGCAACGAACTGGGCATCACCCTGCCGCTGGACATGCAGGGCTCCCTGCTGGCCGCCCGTTTCACCAACGCCCAGCTCTATGTCGGGTACGACGCCGGGTTCATCCGGCGCGATTCGCGCGAGGAATACGAACGCGGCACCGTACAGGGCGCCGTGGTTGGCGCGCGTCTGCTGGGGGGCGACATGCATGCGGAACTGGCAGTGTCCAAGCCGCTGGAGGCCCCCGACCATGTCGAGCGGGACGACCTGGATGTCTACGCATCGCTGATGATCACGTTCTAGGAACCAGCGCCGACGCCTTGCCGCACCTCCGAAAGCCCTGGGGAGGGCCTTTCATGTACGAACGCTTCCGCAAGCTGCTCTGTTCCGTTCTTGTTGTCCTGTTGGTCTGCCCGCCCGCCATGGCCGAGGGCATCCGCCCCGCTCCCGATGCCCCGTCCGCCAACCGGCCCGGCATGGATGCCGCGAAAAACGGCGTGCCCGTGGTCAACATCGTACGGCCCAACGGCGGTGGCGTTTCGCACAACATGTTCCACGATTTCAACGTGGAACCCAAAGGCGTCATCATCAACAACAGCAACCAGCCCGGCGTCAGCCAGCTGGGCGGGGTGCTTGCCAACAACCCCAACTTCACCGACGGGCGCAAGGCCAGCCTGATCCTGAACGAGGTCACCAGTTCCAACCGGTCGCTGATCGAAGGGTACACCGAGATCTTCGGCGGCGGGCAGTACATCTTCGCCAACCCCAACGGCATCACCATCAACGGCGGCGGGTTCATCGGCACGCCGAAAGCCACCGTGACCACCGGCGTTCCCACGGTATCCGGCGGAAGCGTGCAACTCGACGTTTCGGGCGGGGATGTGCTTGTCGACGGCGCGGGCATCAACGCGAAGAACCTCGACGCATTCGAGATCGTCAGCCGGACGGCGCGCATCAATGCCGAGATACAGGCAAACAGGCTGGACATCATCGCCGGGAAGGGAACCTATGACCCCGCAACCGGCACGGTTACCCCCGCAGTGCCCGACGCCGACCCCAAGCCCGCCGTGCTCATAGATTCCACGGCGCTGGGCGGCATGTACGCCGGGCGCATCAATCTGGTGGGCACCGAACAGGGTGTCGGCGTGAACATGCAGGGCATCACGCAAGCCACCGACAACCTGACCCTGACAGCCGACGGCAGGATAGAAATCAAGGGCACGGCATCGTCCGGCAACACGTTGTCCGTGACCTCCCGTGGCGACTCGGTGGCCGTTTCCGGCACGGTGGCCGCCACCAACGCCGCCAGCCTGTCCGCCCACGACACGGTGATCGTGGCCAAGGCAGACGCTGCCGATGCCGCGCTGGTCCGGGCCGACACCGTTACCATCTCCGGCGGCAAGCTGGACAACCGCAACCGTGTTGCCGCCGACAGCCGCATGGACGTTTCCACGGACGAGCTGTCCAACGCGGGCACTCTCCAGTCCGGCAAATCCGCGCAGCTTCTGGTTTCCGGCGCGGTGCAGAACGATGGTTCCATCCAGACCGGCGAGGGGCTGGTCATGACTTCGGGCAGCGTGGACAACACCGGTACCATCCACGCCACGGGCACCGGCCAGATACGGTCCACCGGCACGGTGAACAATGACGGCTCCATCCTGGCCAACGACAACCTGACCATCGAGGCGGCAGGCCTGACCAACACCGGCACCCTGCACGCCGGAAAGACGGCGCAGCTTCTGGTTTCCGGCGCGGTGACCAATGACGGCACAGTCCTGTCCAATGGCGACATGGCCGTGGCCGCAGCCAGCGTGGCCAACTCTGGCACCTTTCATTCCGCAGGTACCGGGTTGTTCCGCGTTTCGGACACGCTGCGCAACGCCGGGTCCATTCTGGCCAAAGGCGACATGACGTTCGAAGGTGCCGCTGCCGGTTCCCGCATGGTCGCCCTGCTGAACGAATCCGCCTACATCGAATCGCTGGACGGAAGCCTGACCTTCCGGGCCGACACATTCCGCAACGACAACACCCAGTTCCAACTGGTCGAGGGGGCGCAATACCTCTCCTATCAGGAAGGGATGTGGTGGCAGCACGGCAACGACAACGACAACTGCTGGAGCTACTTCGAATTCATCACCGGCAAGGCCCCGGACAACAAGATCAAGAACGCCGGATATCTTTATGCATCTCAGGCCGCCATGGTGGCCTCTGTGGGGTTGGATCCCTCGCGCAACGTGTTCTCGCGCGGCGAGCTTCTGGCCGCAGTGGCCGCCACGCGCGCCAAGCTTGCTGCCGACCCCGACTACCTGACGCCGGGGCAGATTGCGGAAGTTGACGAAGTGGCAGGCATCGCCAGCCAGGGCTACGCCTTTTTCGTAAAGCAGGCCCCGGCCAGCACCAACGGGGTCATCTTTGCGGCCACCACAACGCGCGACACGGTCACCGGCAAGGACGCCGGGGGGCGCGTCATGGCGCACGGCGACATCACCATTGATGGCGGCGATGTGACCAACAACGTCAGCGTCATTTCCTCTGCCACGGGCGACATCACCATCACGGCAGACACCTTCGAGAACGTGGGGCGCGACATCTACGAACGCTCGTCGGTGCTGTGGGGCAGGGCCAAGTTCAACAACCACTCCTCGCCCCGGTACGTGAACCAGGGCTCCGGCACCGAACTGGTGCTGACCGCCTTCGACCACGCCTACGGCACGCTGGACGCGGGCGGCGCAGTGTCCATCAACGTGGCGCACGCCACCAACGGCATCGTCGAGCGTAACGGCATCTTCAAGGATCCGGACCCTTCCACCCTGCCGCGCACTGTTGACGACATCACGTCCATCATCGACGCGTTGCCCGCGCGCGGCACCTTCGTGACCAACCTGGACCCGACGCATCCGTACCAGATCGAGACCAACCCCGCCTTCACCGACCTGAATGCCTTCCTCGGCTCCGACTACCTGATGGGGCAGATAGGGCTGGACGCCACGGACCTGGCCCGCAAGCGGCTGGGCGATGCGTGGTACGAAAACCGCCTGATCCGCGAGCAGGTGCTGGACCTGACGGGCCGCCGGTTCCTCAGTTCCTCCGTCACCAGCGACACCGACCAGGTGCGCGCGCTGATGGACAACGCCCTCGCCGTCCGGGAAGACCTGAACCTGAGCATCGGCATCGCCCTTACCGCCGAGCAGATTGCCGCGCTGGACCGCGACATCGTGTGGATGGAAACACGGCAGGTCAACGGCGAGGACGTGCTGGTGCCCGTGGTGTACCTGGGCAGTTCCAGCCTTGACCGCATCGCGGCGGGCGGCGCGGTGATCGCAGGCAAGGACGTGACCGTCACCGCCACCGGCGACGTGCAGAACGCCGGGGTGCTGGTGGCCGACAACGGCCTGACCATCACCGCCGACACCATTTTCAACACGCGCGGCACCATATCCGGCCAGGACGTGACCCTGGCCGCCACGGATTCCATCCTGAACGCGGGCGGCACGGTGCATGGCGGCACGGTGTCGCTTACCGCCGTCAACGACGTGATCTCCGCGTCGGACACCGTCACCTTCACCTCACCCACCGTCACCGCCACCCACATCGGCAAGCAGGGGGCCATCACCGCCGACGGCGACCTGACCGTGGTGGCCGGAAAGAACATCGGCGTGTTCGGCTCCGACATGGCCGCCGGGGGCGATGCAAAGCTTGCGGGGGGGAACTCGGTCATCGTGTCCACGCAGGCGCTGGAAACCCACGCCAAGACCACCGGCAAGGGTTCCAAGTCGCACACGGACGTGACCACCAACCACGGGGCCAGCGTGACGGCGGGCGGCAGCCTGACCGTGGACGCGGGCGGCAGCGTTACCGTGCATGGCAGCAAGATGAAGGCCGGGGATGACCTGAGTGTGAAGGCCGGGGGCGGTGTTTCCGTCACTGCCGCCTCCGACACCGTGGATTATTACGACCACAGCAGCGGCAAGAGCGGCGGGCTGTTCGGCGGAAAGAAGTCGCACACCACCGTGCGGCAGGACACCACCAATGTGGCCTCGCAACTGGAATCCGGCGGCGACATGACCATAGAGGCGGGCACGTCGGGCAAGGGCGCGGCTACCATTTCCGGCTCGCAACTCACGTCCGGCGGCAACTTGGCGGTCTCTGCCGCCGACGACGTACTGGTCACCTCCGCAACGGACCAGCATTACGCGCAGGACGACGAACAGAAGAAAGGCACCTTCACTTCAAAGATGGCGCTGGATGAAACCCGCAAGATCGACGTGGTGCGCAGCGAACTGGACGCCAAGGGCGACGTGCTGGTGGAATCCCGCACTGGCGACGTGACGGTCAGGGCGTCCCACCTGCGGGCGGAAGGCGGGGTGGACATCAAGGCGGAACAGGGCAGCGTGGCCCTGCTGACGGACAAGGAACTCAGCTACGAGCGGCACGTTTCCTCGGACATGGGTTGGCTTACCTGGTCGTCGCGCGACCAGGGCACCAGCGCGGAAACCGTGCTGCACACCCTGATCGAATCGGGCGAAAACATATCCATCACCGCCGGAAACGGCGTGACGGTGGAATACCACCATACCGGCGATGCCCGCGCCGACGTGCGCCAGCTTGCGAAAACCCCCGGCCTGGAATGGATGGCCGGGCTGCTGGAACGCGACGACGTGGACTGGCGCGCCGTGCAGGCCGTGTACGACACGTGGGACCACAAGGACGGCGGCCTTGGCCCGGCGGCCATGCTGGTCATCGCCATTGCCGCCTCGGTGGCGACGTATGGCGCGGCGTCGCAGTTGAGCATGAGTATGATGGGGCTGGCCTACGGCACTGGTGAGACCGCAAAGACAATCTTTGTAGTCGCAACAGGAAAAGTCGCCACGACAACAACGCTGGCCATGTGTACGGCCCTGACCGCCGGTTTCGTATCCCTGAGCTCCCAGGTCGCCACCGGCCTTGCCAATACGGCAGCTGGCGGTGACATCAAGGATACCCTGAAGTCCATCGTCTCCGAGGACGGCGCGCGCTCCCTGCTGGCCAGCATGGTGCTGGCCGGAACGTTGGAGTACATGAAGCCTATGCTTCAGGACTACACCCTTGTCAAAAGGGTTTTGACCGTGGCTGCCGTTAAGGCATCCGTCGGCACCATTGTGAAAGGTCAGGCGCTTGAAACCGCCTTCACGGATGCCTTGGGAACGGCGTTCAGCAGTTATGCCGCTGGGCTGATCAGTGCTGCGGAGTTGGACAAGACCATTGAGATCGTGCTTGCTGGCGCTACCGGGGCTGCTGCCGCCGCCATTACGGGCGAGGACCCCACAATGGCCGCCATGGGCGCGATTGTGGCGACCTTGGCCGATGCAATGACTGCCAAGCCCCTGACAGAAGAACAGAAGGCAAAGGGGCGTCTGTACGGCACACTGAGCAAGTGCGCCTACGGGGAGGGACAGTGCGAGAATGTGAACGGGTATGAGAAGATGTCTGCGGATCAACTGGATGCTATCGGAATAAAAAATGAAATGCTTAAAGATGAGAGCAATGGCTTTGAAGCAACAGTATTTTACAACAAAGCTGACAAGAAATACGTTGTCGCTTTTCGCGGAACGGACCTGACGTCAAAAGTGGACTGGCAGTCCAGCATAGCGCAGGCCTTCGGCAAGGTTGGTGACCAGTACCAAGGGGTGGCCTTGCTCGCGCAGACATTGAGCACGGTTGCGGCCGACACAGGTGCCACATTTGCGGCCACCGGGCATTCTCTTGGCGGGGGGCTAGCCTCGGCACTGGCAGCCAAGGGGTTCGTGAAGGAAGCGTACACCTTCAACGCCGCGGGATTGCATGACAACACCATTGCCGCGATTGTCGGAGATGATTCTGGCAAGATATCCAAAGCAAAAGAAGTCCTGAAAGATGTAACAAAAGCATACATCAGCACGGCAGATGTCCTCTCCAACATTCAGGACCTGTTCAGCCTTGTAGTTCCAACGGCGGCTGGCCAGAGAATCCTTGTGGACGGCGGAAGCTGGCATACCCTGGACGGCATGCTCAATGCCTTTGGTCCAGCAATAAAGAACTAGGAGTGGACGTGTACAAAATGTTGTTGGCTGCGCTTCTGATCATCCTCCCGCTTACCGCGTGCAGCGCCGCCGGAAAGCCAAGCAGGCCCAAGCCGATGTTGTACATGACGGTCAGCGACATGTTTCCCGGCAACCCACAGGCACAAGCCCTGGCCAAGGCTGCCGAAAAGGGAGACATCGCAACCATGGACAAACTGGTTGCCGCCGGGGCGGACCCCAACGCCACGGGGGAGTATGCTGTTACCGTGCCCGCATGGGTGGTCCTGCACCCCAACAAGGACGGCTTCCGCCGTTTGCTCGAACTAGGCGCGGACCCGAACAAGATATGGCGTCGAGAAGATCCGGCATTTGACAAGTCGCTCATGCACTTTGTCGTACGCGAAACTCCAAATATTGGCATTGAATACCTAGCGATGGCCATAGATATTGGAAAAGGCGACCCCAATCTGAGAGTGGGAAAATACAAATCTCCACCAATGGAAGAAGCCCTTTGCCCTGTTTGCATACCAGCGTTTGCCACATTGCTAAAAGCTGGCGGCGACATGTATTATATTGACTGGTTTGGCAGGACATATGCAATGAGCGCTACTATTCAAGAAAATTACAAACTCGTCCTCTTCCTCCTCGAGAAGGGTGTAGATTATTCAAAAAAGGACAATCGCGGTAGCTATCTTGCAAGATATTTGCAGACGAAATTCAAAACATCTTCCGAATACAAACAGCCATACAGCAAAAAATACATGTGGTTCTGGCGCTGCATAGATTTTCTCGAAAAGCGCGGGGCAACTTTTACCATTCCGCAGGATGCGATCCGTCCCGCCGTGCTGGATACCACGCCGCCAGACATTTTCGCCGAAGCACAAATCCAGCAACCCGACACGCCTGCAAAGCCTCGGCCTCGCGTGAGCGACACCGAAACCGTGAGCATGCATGAGGTTTCCCTCACATACCCCGTGCCGTTCTGGCTTCAGGGTGCAGACGCCACCACCGGCAACACCCATTCGCGCATGCGTCAGAAGGCCGG
>NZ_VSMK01000697.1 GCF_011682075.1 Nitratidesulfovibrio liaohensis | reverse complement strand
GCACGTCGCGGCCACGCAGTGCCGCGCGGCCCGTGCCGCCGTCCATGTCCAGACGGCGCCCGGCGGCGTCGCGCTGCACCACGTTGCGGGCGGAATCGCCGCTCAGCACCTCGTCGAAGGTAAGTTCCAGGCCTTCAAGGCCCTTGCTCTCCATGCCCACGAAACCAAGCAACTGCCCGGCCATCTGCTTGAAGGGATAGATGCGCTCGTATTCGCTGCTCAGGTACACGCCGGGCAGCCCGGCCTTGCGCACGTTTTCGGCGGCCAGGTCGTCCACCTTGCGGGCCACCCAGGCAAAGCCGCGCTTGGTGACAACGGCCTCGCGCACCTGCTTGACCGGGGCTTCCAGCGCCGCAGCCAGCGCGTTGACGGTGGCGTCCACATCGCGGATCTCACCGGGACGGACGTAGACCGAGCGCACCTCCACGCTGCGGGCCAGGATCTGCCCGTTGCGGTCAAGGATGGCGCCTCGCCTGCCGGACACGGTCTCCGCCGCCATGTGCTGGCGGCGGGCAAGGCTTGCCAGCCGGTCACCGTCGTAGACCTGCACGTACCAGGCGCGCGACCACAGCAGCATCCACAGCAACGCGAACACGCAGCCCACGCTGTACAGACGCACCTTGCTCCAGTCCGTCTCGCCGAAGCGGGCAAAGGGATTGAAGCGCGGACCGCCCCCGAACGCTGCGCCGGGGGCCTTCTTGTTGCGCAGGGCGCGCGCGGCACGGGGGGCGCGCGCTTCGAAAGAGGGACGCGCGTCGCGCGCGGT
>NZ_VSMK01000696.1 GCF_011682075.1 Nitratidesulfovibrio liaohensis | reverse complement strand
CGGCCACCAGTAGCGCGGCCAGCCAGGCCGCGACGGTGAGGGCATGTTCGCGGGTGCGGGGCCGGGCGCCGGATGGGACGCGCCTGTCCGGCAGATGCCGGGGGAGTGAAGAAAACGGGGGGCGCGTCATTGCCGCCACTCCGCGTCTGCCAGTGAATCCTGCCCCGTGCCACGCAGGCGGCGCACGGCCAGGCTGACGCCCGAGCTTACCGCCAGCAGCAGGATGCCCGCCGCGAACAGCGAATGGTAGGCGGTGCTGCCCGCATCGGTGGACATGACCAAGGCCATGTGCGCGGTGAGGGTGCGCAGGGCGTCGAAGGGCGATGCGGGCACGCCGGGTGCGTTACCTGCCAGCATCAGCGGAATCAGCGTGTCGCCCACGGCCCTGCCGAAGCCGAACACCCCCGCCGTGACCAGCCAGCGTCGCGCTCCCGGCAGCATGACGTGGGCAAAGACCTGCGCGGGCGAAAGACCCAGGGCCGCGCCAGTGAGGCGGAGTGACCGGCCCTGTTCCCGCAGGGCGGCATCCATGATCACCACCATGGTGGGCAGCACCAGCAGTGCCAGCACCAAGGCGGCGGACAGCCAGCACAGGCCGGATCCCTGCCCCGCCCGCCGCACCAGCGGCACCAGCAGGAACACCGAGACGAAGCCGTAGACCACGGTGGGCACAGCCGCCATGCCGTGCACCAGTTGGCGCAGGGCGCGGGCGGGCCGGGCGGGGCCAAGCCCGTGCATCCAGCCGCACAGGCAAAGGGCCAGCGGC
>NZ_VSMK01000695.1 GCF_011682075.1 Nitratidesulfovibrio liaohensis | reverse complement strand
GGGCCGCGTCGGGCCGCGTACCGCCCGGTCCCGCACCGTGCTGCTGCCCGGCACGGAAGGCTCGCTGCTGCTGCCGGAACTGGAGTCAGCCCTTGCCGCAGAGGGGCTGACCCCGCGCCGGGCCGATCCGGACACCCTGCACGCCGACCTGCCCCGCCTGCTGGCCGACCAGCGCCCGGAACTGTTCCTGAGCGTGAATCTGCAAGGCCTCGACGCCTGGGGCGAACGCTTCCACCTGCTGCGTGCCTGCGGGGTGGACGTTGCCATCTGGTGCGTGGACAATCCCTTCCACCTGCTCTCGGCCCTGCGCGGGCCTTGGTGGCGGGGGGCGTTGCTGTGCGTCACCGACGCCTCGTTCATCCCCCTGTTGCGCGCCCACAGGGCGCGGCGGGTGCTGCACCTGCCGCTGGCCACAGGACCGGAATTTTTCGGGCCAAAGCCGTCCGTTGAAGGGCACGCCGCCGGAACGCCCCAACCATCTCCGGCAGGCGTGGCCGACCTGAATCCCGTGGTGTTCGTGGGCCGATCCGCCTTCCCCGGCAAGGGGGGCTTTTTCGCGGGGCAGCATATAGCCCCGGCCCTGCTGGACGAGGCCCTTGCCCTGCTCGATGCGCCCGGTCTTCGACCCGACTTCCACTGCCGGCCCGACTTCCACTGGTGGACGGCGCGCCTCGGCATTGCGCAACTGTGGCCCGGCAACGCGGTGCGCGCGGCAGGCCTGGGGGCGGAGGAATGCGCCCTTGCCCGGCGGGTGCGCTGCCTGAACGCC
>NZ_VSMK01000694.1 GCF_011682075.1 Nitratidesulfovibrio liaohensis | reverse complement strand
GGCGACCCGCTGTTCTTCGGCATCGGCGCGCGGCTGGCGGGACATTTCGGCCCCGAAGCGCTGCGGGTACTGCCCGCCGCGTCCTGTCTGCAACAGGCCGCTGCCCGACTGGCCTTGCCGTGGCAGGACGCGCGCTGCGTTACCCTGCACGGCCGCAACGACTATCGCCCCCTTGCGTCGGCCCTGCGCCGCGCCCTGCACGAAGGCGTTCCGGTCTGCGTGCTGACCGACGGCCACAACACGCCAGGGGCCATCGCCCGCTTCCTGATCGAACGCGGGGTGACCGGACTGCAGCTGCATGCCTTCGCCGACATGGGCAGCCCCGATGAACGCCACGTGACCATCGCCCTGTCCCACGACACAAGCGGCACGGATGCCCGCGCCGCCGGAGCGGGGGAACGAGGAGAACCGGCCCGACCGGCCCGACCGGCCCGACCGGCCCAACTGGGGCAATTGGGGCAATTGGGGCAATTGGGGCAATTGGGGCAACCGGACAAATTGACCGGACTGGACGCATTGGGCGGCAACTGTACGGTGCTGCTGGTGCCCCGCGCCGCCCCCGCCCCGTCCCCGCATGCCCCCATCGGGCAATCCGCCCTGCCGGTGCTGGGCATCCCCGATCAAGATTTTGCCGTGCAGGCCCGGCTGATCACCAAATGGCCGGTGCGCGCCGCCGGGCTTGCCGCCCTGCGCATCGCCCCCGGCCATACCGTGTGGGATCTGGGCGCGGGCAGCGGCGCCGTTTCCGTGGAGGCCGCCGCACTGGCCC
>NZ_VSMK01000693.1 GCF_011682075.1 Nitratidesulfovibrio liaohensis | reverse complement strand
GGCGTTCCATCCATACCGCGTCGCGGGTGACGGCGGCTGCCGCCACGGCGTCGGCCAGTTCCTGCGTGCCGGGGGCGTGGGCGGGCGCAAAGCCCAGCTGACCGCGCAGCAGCTCCGATTCGTAGATGGGCAGGCGCAGCATGTCGTCCGGGGGAACAAGCGCGCCAAGGGCCAGCAGGCGCGGCGGGTGGGTGTGCACCACGGCCATGGCGTCGGGCCGGGCACGATAGATGGCCAGATGCATGGCCCCTTCGGACGAAGGCTTGCCCCCGGCCAGCACCGCTCCGGTGGCGATGTCCACCAGCGCGAGGTCGCCGGGGCCAAGGTCGCCCTTGGCCGCACCGGAGCAGGTCAGCAGACAGGCCGTGCCCATGCGCAGGCTGGCGTTGCCGTTGAACCCGGAATACAGGCCGCGCTGCCAGCCGCGCAGGCAGATGCGCCGCAATTCGTCGGCGTAGCCGTCGGGGATGCCCTCTCCCCACAGGGAGGGAGCGGAGCCGGAAACGACGTGTACGGATGAATTGCCATTCGCATTACCATCCGCGCTCGCTTTCGTCACACCAAACGTATTACAGTCGAGATCTGCACTGTCCCCAGTCGGGTCGCCTCCGGGCGTCGATCCCGGCTGGCGCTGACGGTACGAGGTCTTGATGTCGATGACCGGCGTGCCGTCCAGCGCCTCCAGCGGGGCCACGCGCAGGCGCACGCCGCCGTCCGTGCCGGGGGCCAGTTCCAGCAGGCGCACCTCGTGCAGGCCCACCGGGTTGGGCCG
>NZ_VSMK01000692.1 GCF_011682075.1 Nitratidesulfovibrio liaohensis | reverse complement strand
ATCGCCCAGTTGCAGGCGGGGGGCGTGTTGTCCGCAGCGCGCGCGGCGGACCTTGGTGAGGCCATGGACCACCTGCTGGGATTGCGGGCGCGGGCGCAGGCCGCAGCGTTGCGGGCAGGGGCGGTTCCCGACGACCGGGTGCGGCCCGACGATCTTTCCGGTCTGGAGCGCGAACAGTTGAAGCAGTGCTTCAAGGTTGTGGCGGACTTTCAGGACATGTTGCGGCGGCGGTATTCCCTGCATCTGATGACCTGACCGAAGCGGAGAGCGCAGACATGCACGAGGATGTGATCCGTTTCCTGCGGGGGGTGCCCCCGTTCCAGTTCCTGCCGCGGGCCCGGCTGCGCACGCTGGCCTTCGGCACGCAGGTGGCGTTCATTCCGGCGGGCGAGGCGCTGGAAAGCGCCACCGAGGACGGCATGCCCGTGCTGCACGTGGTGGTGAAGGGGGCCATTGCGGTGGGAAGCGCATCCGCCGGACGGAATGGCACGACACAGGGCGGGGAGACGCTGGGACCGGGCGCGGTGTTCGGCTGGCCCTTCGGACGGGCGGGGACTGTCCCCGTGGCCGGTCAGGCCGAGATCGGCGACCGGCTGGCTGCATGGGCCGCCACAGATACGCTGTGTTACCTGCTGCCGGTGCGAACCGTTGCCGATGCGCTGGACGACAGGCCCGACCTGTGCGAACTGCTGGCGCCCGGCTTCGGCCCCGCCTTGCTGGACCTGGGCGTGTCGGCCATGGCGCGGCGCAGCGGGCTGACCGGGCAGGGCTGGC
>NZ_VSMK01000691.1 GCF_011682075.1 Nitratidesulfovibrio liaohensis | reverse complement strand
CGCCTGCCCGGCATCGCACGGGGTGCCGCAGGTGGTGGCGCAGGGCGATGCCCCGGTCTCGGCAGCGGGTTTGGGGCCGGGCTTTGCGCCGGTGCCGGGCGCGCCCTTGGGCACGATGGTCACGGCTTCGGAAGAATGGTCCAGCACGCCGCGCGCAATGTGCAGCATCAGGCCGTTTACCTCCAGCCCGGCGATGTCCGCCGCCTGCTGCAAGGTGGCCACCCGGCCCAGCGTGTTGCGCAGAAGCGGGTTTTTCAACTTGGCGAAGGCGGGCGCAAAGTCGGCCAGCACGTCGATGAGGTAGGGGTGCTCGGAGACAAGATCGTGTATGGACGTGGACGGGGCGAGATGCATGGGGCCTCCCGTGGGGGTTCGTGGGTGCGTCGTGCGCCCGGTGCGGCAACGGTCTGTGGCCGGAAACGCATGGCCGGTCGTGCCATCAGGGTAGGACAGGGCGCGGCCATGTGCCGTGACGGGCGTCACGAAGGACAGCATACCACGGATGTTTCCGGAACGGCAGGGGGGCGGGGCGCACGGCGGTGACGGGAGGCTGCTATGCGCGGTACGGTCTGCTTCGTGCTGCCCGTCGGTCATCCCGCGCGCGCCCGCGCACTGGACAAAATCCCTCCGGTCTGCAAAAGCACAAGGGCCGCGCTTCGTCGGCATATCCCCGAACACGGCAATGGAGCCGTTTCCGCACGCCAGTGCCGGGCCGCCCGCGCGGCGCCCCGCACAGCATGCGACTCCGCGACTCCGCGATTGGCGCGCCCCATGCGCGGTGCGCCC
>NZ_VSMK01000690.1 GCF_011682075.1 Nitratidesulfovibrio liaohensis | reverse complement strand
CCTTCCATGGCGTCCCGATCAGAGCGCATCTCGACCTCACGCTTATACGATCGAACCCACACCCCTGCATTCAGGTCTGGGAGCTCAAGAGCAACCAGCGCCTGCCTGAAACCCTCTATACAGCCAATGAGGTACAGCTCTACGGCCAAATAGGCTTGTTGCATGCCTGTTGGAATCGACCGTGCTTCAGCGTGCGGGACGCATCCGGCCACCTCGTCCTCAGTCGCAAGACCTTTCCGGAAGCTGCATACCAGCTGTTTCAGATCGATCTGCCAGACTCGCCCGAGCAAATTGCCATCGAAGGCTACGTGCTTTCCGTTGCCATGTCGGACGCCAAGGCCTTCGGGCCTTATCCACCTGATCGGAACATGCTTGGAGTCTGCCTGCGCACAGCCGCTACCCTTTGGCAAACCATGCAGACCGTGGCCACGGGCAGTTTGTCATTCGATGACGTGCCGACATGCCAAGGCTTTCATCCTCTATGCGACTGGTGCGATGCCAACGGCGATTGCCCCAAGTTCAAGCCCGTATGCCAAGACGGCGAACCTATCGCCCTCGACGATGAGTACGCCGAGTATCTTGCCCAACTGACACAGCTGAAGGAACGGAAGCGATCTCTGGAAGGGGACATCGCAGAGATGGAGGACACCCTGCGCAGCGCATGGCACCGCCTGACAAGCGCTGCGTCCTCTCAATCATCGGGCTGGATAGCAGCGGGCAACTACCGGTTCAAGACAGCAGCCGTACCGGGCAGAAGTACGCTGGACCAGACGATGCTCAAGGAGGA
>NZ_VSMK01000689.1 GCF_011682075.1 Nitratidesulfovibrio liaohensis | reverse complement strand
CCTTCCATGGCGTCCCGATCAGAGCGCATCTCGACCTCACGCTTATACGATCGAACCCACACCCCTGCATTCAGGTCTGGGAGCTCAAGAGCAACCAGCGCCTGCCTGAAACCCTCTATACAGCCAACGAGGTACAGCTCTACGGCCAAATAGGTTTGTTGCATGCCTGTTGGAATCGGCCGTGCTTCAGCGTACGGGACGCATCCGGCCATCTCGTCCTCAGTCGCAAGACCTTTCCGGAAGCTGCATACCAGCTGTTTCAGATCGATCTGCCAGACTCGCCCGAACGAATTGCTATCGAAGGCTACGTGCTTTCCGTTGCCATGTCGGATGCCAAGGCCTTCGGGCCTTATCCACCTGATCGGAACATGCTTGGAGTCTGCCTGCGCACAGCCGCAACCCTTTGGCAAACCATGCAGACCGTGGCCACGGGCAGTTTGTCACTCGATGACGTGCCTACATGCCAAGGCTTTCACCCTCTATGCGACTGGTGCGATGCCAACGGCGATTGCCCCAAGTTCAAGCCCGTCTGCCAAGACGGCGAACCTATCACCCTAGACGATGAATACGCCGAGTATCTTGCCCAGCTGACACAGCTGAAGGAAAGGAAGCGCTCTCTGGAAGGGGACATCGCAGAGATGGAGGACACCCTGCGCAGCACATGGCACCGCCTGACAAGCGCTGCGTCCTCTCAATCATCGGGCTGGATAGCAGCGGGCAACTACCGGTTCAAGACAGCAGCCGTACCGGGCAGAAGTACGCTGGACCAGACGATGCTCAAGGAGGA
>NZ_VSMK01000688.1 GCF_011682075.1 Nitratidesulfovibrio liaohensis | reverse complement strand
GGTCGCACGGGGCCCCCGCAGGGGGGCGGGCATGGGGCGCACGGACCGTGCGCGCGGAGCGGGGGCTCCGCACCCAGGGAGGTGGACCGTTGACGCACGGCCCGCCATGCCCGTCGGCAGTTTCTGATTTTGGTGGAGGGGGGTTGTGCGTCAGTTCTGCATGGCGGCAACAATGCCCGCCAAATCCGCACTCATCCGGCGCACATCATCCATGGCGGCGCCAATGCCGCGCAGGGCGGCCCCGGTTTCGTCGGCGGCAGCGCGAATCTCGGTGGTGGAACGGGCAATCTGCTCGCTGGCGGCGGACTGCTGTTCGCTGGCCGTGGCGATGGCCCGCACCCGGTCCGCCGTGTCGGTGGCAATGTGGTGGATGGCCGCCAGGGCCTCGCCCGCGCCCGATGCCAGTTGCGTGGCCCGCCCCGCGATGGCCGTGGTTTCTTCCGTGGCGCGCACGCTGCGACCGGAACTTTCCCGGATGGCCCGCACGAACTCCTCCACCTCGCGAGTGGCGGTCATGGTCTTTTCGGCCAGCTTGCGCACTTCGTCGGCCACCACGGCAAATCCCCGCCCGGCGTCCCCGGCGCGCGCCGCCTCGATGGCGGCGTTGAGCGCCAGCAGGTTGGTCTGGTCGGCGATGTCGCTGATGACCCCGGCAATGCGCCCGATGCCCTCGGCCTTGCCCGCAAGGTCGCCCATTTCTGCCCGCAGGTTGCGGGCCGTCTCGTCCACCTCGGCAATGGCGGCCACGGCGCGTTGCACCACCTCGCGCCCTTCGGCGGCGCGGCGCAGG
>NZ_VSMK01000698.1 GCF_011682075.1 Nitratidesulfovibrio liaohensis | reverse complement strand
GACGTGGCCAGCCCCGGCCCGCCCCGCTGCGGCGACGAAGCGCCCCATGCGGGATAGCCGGGCGCGGGCGGTATGGTGAACTTGTCGCGCTCCAGCCCCGCCAGCCCGCCTGCGCGCCGCTGCGCCTGCTGCAATTCGGTGATGGGAAATACCCCGTTGAGCCGGCCCAAAGAGGTGGCAAGACCGCTCTCGTCAGGCGCGGCCACGACCAGCAACACCAGGGCCGTGTCCATTTCCATGGGGTCCGTGGGTGCTGCCTCAGCTCCGGAGGCCTGCCGGTCCTGCGCCTCGCTCATGCGCCCGGCCACGGCACCGATGGCTCCCTGCGGCGTCAGGTAGGCCCGGTCGCCCCGGCGCTGCCCCACGCCCTGCTGGTACGGCGTGACCGCGATGTACGGACACGGGCTGGCCAGCATGCCGGAGGCGTCGTTACGCATGTCCGCCGGATCCGCGGCTCCCCCTCCGGAGGGCGGCGGCGCATCCGGCAGGCCCAGCCCGGCAAGGGACGCCGCGCCGCTGGCCACGGTGGACCCCACCGCACCCAGCGAACCGGAAAGGCCGTCGCCCACAGCGCCGATGCTGGCCGGGGGCGTGAACGATACGGGTTGCCACAGCATGGCCGCTCTCCCCTACGTCGGGTAGCTGACCACGATGGCCAGCACGGCGGCCACCGGGTCGGCGCTGGCCTGGGCTGCCATCAGGGCCTGCTCCAGCTCCACCCGGCGCGCGGTCAGCCGCTCCACCAGATATTCCAGCCCGTCGGGGTCCGTGACGGCCATCAAGGCCGACCCCACGGCCACGCCGGTGGCGGTCGCTTCCGCCCCGGCCAGCACGCCCGCGAGGGCCGTGTCGTACCCGCTACGGATTTCCACGCGCTTGCCCGCAACCACGCTTTCCAGCGAGGGCACAGGTGCGCTGGTGCTCCAGCCTTCGGGCAACAGCCCCAAAGCAGCGATCGTGTGGGGCTGGCCATCGGGCAGCCAACCCATCTCGCCGCGATGGTCTTCGGCGTATTCCCAGCCGTCAGCCTGCGCGGTGAGAACGCGAGCAAACCCCGCGCGCACATCCGGCAGGGGGACGGCATCGGCAGACACCGCATCGGCGGGCAGGGCCACCCACGGCTCCGGCGGGGTCCAGTCTTCGGTTGCTTTGAACTCTCTCGTTTCGCGGTCATGGAAATGGATGCGCATACTTCGTCTCCTCCAGGCTAAACCAGCACGACGAGCATTGCGGCCACGTTCGCAACACGAACCTTACCGGACGTGATGCTCACCTGTGCTGTGGCGGCGTTGCTGTTGGCAGTACTTGCCGACGCCATGGACGGACCGTCCAGGTTGGTAATGCTCTGAATTATGCCCGCCCCCGGGGTGCCACCCACATACAGCGTTCCAGATGTCAGGCCTGTGCCCTCTTGCGCACTTGCCAGCGCACGCCCGGCATCAATGCCCCGCCCGTGGTCCCAGCCGCGCGAGCTGTTGCCACGCCGATCCTGTAGTTTGATATAACCACCTGCCGTATCACGAACGCCACCGCTGGTGCAGCGATACCATGCGGAAGCCGACCCGTTCTTGGCGGCACCGCACCACTTGCGCAGCAGACGCGGGAATGCAGCCAGCGAGACCACGCTTCCGTCCAACTCCAGCCCCAACGGCAGGCCATCTGCGAGCGTCGGTATTGCCTCGCATTCCCACTCGACAATAGCGCCAGCCAACATGTCCCGTGTCGCAGCAACCATCGCAATTGCGGACAGCCCCCCGAACATTTCTGGCGTGAGCGCCAGGGTGCGCGACCGCAAATCCGTCACGCTGCCGTTGGCCTCGATTCGGGCCACCTTCTCGCAGTAGTGGGGGGTGTTGTGCGGCGCTGCCGCCACGTAGTCCGGGCTTGGCGTACCGGGGGCCAGGCACAGCGGCGTCACCATCGTGACCACGTCCGAACCCTGCCCCTGCATGGACACGTCCAGCCACACCTCGCACGGGGTCACGGTGGGCACCACGGGCGCGGGTTCCGGCAGCGCCGCACGGATGCCTTCCACGTAGCCGCGCCCGGCCTCGAACCGGTAGGCGCCGCCGGTGTGCGTCAGCAGCCAGCCGTCGTCCAGAAACGCCGCGCGCCCGTAGATGTCCCGGTTCGACAGGCGCTCGCGCTCGTCGATGCCCCTCAGGCGCACGGTAAAGTCCAGCTGCCACACTGCCGCCTCGACGGTGATCTGCGTCAGCTCGCGCGCGCCGCTGAACTCCAGCAAAAAGTTGCGGGTCAGGTTGTTGCCCTGCGTGTTGGTGGCCGGGTCGTACCGGCGCTTCTCCAGCCGGGGAAAGGTGGCCACGGCCACCAGCGTGGCGTGCTCGGTGCAGTACAGGCCCTGCCAGTTGAACGAGAACGGCCCCACGTCGCTGCCCAGCAGCGCGGAGTACACAACCTGGCTGGGGTTCACATAGGCCCGGTACTCCTGCGGGATGGGAAACTCGTGCACCACGTGGTCCGTGGGCACGCCCTGGGCGGGGTTGGCGGGCTGGGTGTGATCCTGCCCCGGCACGTCCGCGAAGACGAACCGGTCGATGACAAGGGGGGTGCCTTCCGCCTGCAAGCGGGCGATCAGGGCCTCCCCGGCGGCGGTCAGGGTAACGCTCATGCGTGGGCCTCCGTAGTGTGGTGGCTGTTGTCGAACGCGGCGGCGCGCATGCCCGCCGTAACCAGGGTGAGGGGGTTGCTCACGGCGCACACCGTGGCGTGATCGTCGTCAAAGGCGCAGGCGGCAACGCTCACGGCCTGCGGGATACGGCTGATGAAGCGGTAACGGCGGCAGGTGCGGCCATACTCCTGCACGATGATTTCCAGCACGTTCTGCCGGTCGGGGAAGGCCGTGTCGTCCACCACCACGCCGATGATGTCCCATGCATCATCCGCTGCGGCGGCAGTGCGGATGCCTGCCGAAGCAAGTTCGTCAGGCCCGCCGCCTGCGCTCTCAGGCGCTACCGCGCCTACTGCGTAGCCTGCGGAAGGCGCGCTTGCGGGATGCCGGTCGCTCCATTCTTCCAGCGCCACGCCGCCCAGCTCCAGCCGCTGGAAGATGCGCCCCCACCCGGCCACGCTGCCTGCATCGCGGGCGTTGGCGTAGGCGTGGGCCACCCGCAGGCGGTACAACCGCTCCGGCTCGCCCTTGTAGGTGGTGACGTTGCGCTGCCAGGCCAGCAGATCCAGCACCGTGGGGGTACAGGTAAGCGGGTCCAACTGCCGGGCAGGCAGGGCCGCCCATTCGCCCAGGCGCGAGAACCAGCCGTGGGCGGCGCGGGACAGCTTGGAGCACTCCTCCCCGCCCATCCAGAACGGCAGGCTGGGCTGGTCGAGCTGCGGCAGATCACTCATGCCGCGCCCCCAAGGGATACGGTCAGGCTGCCCAGCACCGGCAGTTGCAGCTGGGCCACGATGTCGGCGCCCACGGCCCCGCCTTCGCCGTCGTGGGTGAACTCCACGCTTTGCAGATCCGGCAGTGCCGCGTGCAACTCCTCCGACAGGCGGCTGAAGCTGAAGCGCGAGAGCGGCAACGTCCTGGTCATGGTGAAATCGGCGTTCTCGCGCCACGCGCAGCGCACGCGGTTCTCCACGGCCTGGCGCAGGGCATCCGCCCGCGCTGCGCTGGCCGTGGCCACCGGGTACACCGTCACGGCCAGCGCCACCGGCATGGCAGCGATGGGCATGCACAGCATGTCGTCGCCGTGGCCGTGGTTGCCGGAGGCCCGGACGTAGGCGTTGATGGTGTCGATGAACTCCTGCGGGGGTATGCCGCTTTCCACCATCACGTGGCAGTTGGCCGTACCCGACCCGCGCGGCCCGTCCTTTTCGAAGTGCAGGTAGTCGGTGCGCACCCCGGCGAACTCCGCAATCAGGGCACGGTACGCAGCGTCATGGTGGTACTGGCCCACGGCGGCGAACTGGTTGCGCGCCCGCAGCCGCAGCGATTCGTCGTCCTCGGTGTCCGCGCCGGGCGAGGTCAGCCAGTCGGCCCCGTTGGTCACGCCCGTGATACCCGGCACCGGCTTGGTGAGGATGGAATAGTAGCCCGGCCCAAGGTTCCATGCGGCCCCGGCCTGTTCGGCCTGCACCGGCACGGTCAGGGTTAGCTGCCCGGCGGGGATCACGGCTTCCGCCACGGTGGCCACGCGGTAGGTCACATCGTTGATGGGGGGCGATTCCACCAGCGTGCCCGCCGGGATGGTGAGGGTGCCGGTTGCCGTGGCCCGCGTGAAGGTGACCGCCCCGGTTGCCGTGGCAGCCGCCTTGCGCCTCACGTCCACGCCCCAGGCGAACACGTCCAGCCAGGCGTCTGCGGCGAACCGCAAAAAGGTGTTGGGCAGCGCGTGCTCCACCAGCAGGCCCACCAGCCATTGCGCCGGGGCCGTGACGATGGCCGAAATCAGCCGCCAGAACGGCGACCACGCGCTGTTGTTGGTAATCTGGCTGCCCTCGGTCGCGTTCAGGGCGTCCCACTGCTGCTGCATCTCGGCCTGCGTTACCGGCATGCCCGCCTCGCGCAGCATGAGGGTGAACAGTTCACGCGCGGCGCTGGTGATGGCCATTGGCCCCTCCCGTTCGCTTTCCCCCTTGACCGCGTGTAACCAAGATGGTTACAGTAACCCCATGATTCGCAGCTTCGCGCACAAGGGCCTTGAAGACCTCTTCTACGACGGCACCACCAAAGGCGTGCAGCAGAAGCATGTGCGCAAGTTGCTCGACGTTCTGGATCTTCTCGACAACGCACGCGAAGTCCGGGACATGAACTTTCCCGGTTCGGGCCTGCACCCGCTCAAGGGGAATCTGGCCGGGCATTGGGCCGTGAAGGTATCCGGCAACTGGCGCCTGACATTCCGCTTCGAAAACGGCGATGCCCATATCGTGGACTATCAGGATTATCACTAGGAGAACCGCCATGCGTACCCGCACCAGAAAGCCCACGCACCCTGGGGGAATCCTGTTCAGGATGCACATGGACCCGCTGGGCATCACCATCACCGAACTGGCGCAGCGGCTGGGCATTTCGCGCAAGGCGCTTTCGGCCATCGTCAACGAGCGCGCGTCCATCACGCCCGACATCGCCCTGCGCCTTTCCCGCGCGCTGGACACCACGCCGGAACTCTGGCTGGGCATGCAGCAGGCGTACACCCTGTGGGAAACCGCCAATACCCGGACGGAATGGCGGGACGTACAGCCCATCAAGGTGGCCAACGCGTAGCCTTCCCCTCCCCTCACCTCACGCCCCCAGTTGCAGCGAAATGCTGCCGTATTTCACGGTGGTGGCCGTAAGCCAGTATTCGCCCAGGGCCGATTCGCGGATGACCGTGGTTCCGGGCACGATGCGCTCGTCGTCGTCCACGGCCATGGTGATGCGCACCAGGTTGGTGCTCCGCGCACGGGCGTCCCGGTTGGCGATGATGTCCACCAGCAGGCCGCTTTCGCGGATCATGTGCTGGATGTCCTGGGCGATGGACGCCCGGCCATCGAGCAGCACGGGCTGCCCCCCGGCGTCGAGCGTCAGATCGTCCCTGGAGATGCGCAGGTCGATGTATTCGGCCATGGTCTACCCCGCCTGAAGGGCCGCCCATTCGTCCAGTTGTCCGGGCGTCATGGGCTGGTCGGCGTTGATGGTCACGCTGCCGATGGTGGTCTGCCGCGTGCGGCCCTTGTTGATCTGGTTGGTGGTGGCTTGCAGCAGCCCCCCGGCAGGTATGGACGGGGTGCGGGCAGCCTCCAGCGAGGAAAGCGGGCCGATAGGTTGCGCCGTGGTCAACGCGGTGGCCGTGCTTTCGATGGCGGCTTGCGGCGCCCCCGTGGCGGCGCTGATGGCTGCCGTGGTGGGCGTGGTGGACAGCCCCAGCTTCTGCTGCAGCCAGTCCCACGTTTCGCCCAGGGCGCGGAACGGGGTCATCACGGCTTCGATGGTCTTCATGAGGGCCTGGCCCCACGCCGTGTCCAGGAACGCGGCTTTCAGATCATCCCACCAGTAGACCAGCGCGCCCACGGCGGCGATCAGCGCCACGATGCCCAACACAATCCACGTCGTGGGGTTGGCCCACAGGGCAGCGTTGAATAGCCAGGTCGCCGCCGTCTGCAAGCCCGTGAGCTTTGTGAGCAGCCCGAACGTGAACGCCACCAGTTTCAGCGGCCCGCCCAGCGCCATCAGCGCAACACGGTTCACTGCCACCACGGCGGTGAAAAGGCCCATCACGGTGGCCAGCGACATGACCATGATGGCCCCGTAGCCCACCCAGCGGGCAAGGTTGGGGGCTAGGTCGATCCAGCGGATGAGGGTTTGCAGCACGGCCACCCCCTTGCCCACGATCTCCTCCAGCGGAGGCAGCAGCTTCTGGCCAAAGCTGCCCGCCAGCACGTTGACCGTGCCGCCCAACCGCCCCCAGATATCGGTCATCTTGGCGGCCATGCTGGTCACATTGTCCATGCCCTTGATGTTGGCGATGTTCGCCATGTTGGCCTTCAGCCCGTCCGTGTCCATCATCAGCTGCTTGATCAGCGACACGGCCTCGTCGGACCCGAACGCCTTCTTCAGCTGGTCGCTTTCGGCCACCGACAGGGTGTCGCCGAACTTGCCCCGGATCTTGTCCAGGATGTCGACCATGCCCAACATGTTGCCCTGGGTGTCTGTGAACTTCAGCCCCAGCTCTTTCTGGGCCGTGCCCACACCGGCAAGGAACGCCTTGTACTTGGTGCCGGATTCGCTGCCGGACATGGTGGCCTGCAGCGTGCCGAGGATGGCCATCTGCTCCGCAGCGCTCCGGCCCGCCGCCGTGGCGTTGGCCCCCAGCGCGGTGAACGCGGAGGACATTTCCGACCCGGACGACTTGAACAGGCCCACGGCGTAGGCCGTCTGCCCGGCGATCTCCTCTACCCAGCGCGACTTGCCCATTCCGTCGGCGGTATTCTTGAAGATCCCGTACATGGTGCCCATGTACGAGGTCATGGTTGCCACGTCGGCCTTGGACGCCTTGGCCAACACGCCGGATGCAGCGGTGAACCGGGCCAGTTCCTTGTCCGTCAGCCCGTCGATGGCCGACTGGATATCGTACCCGGCCCGGATGACCTCTGCGGCGCTGCCGCCGTAGGCCATGGCGAACTTCTGTGCCTCGGCCTGCAGCACGGCCAACCCGGTATCCGACCGGCCAAGGCTGGACACCTCGCCCAGCGCCCGGTTCAGGTCGATGGCCGGGGCCACCATCTGGTGAATGGAATAGCCGGTGGCCACCGCGCCCAACACGCCGTCGCGCGCCTGGCCAAACTGGTGGCTGACGCCGCTGGTTAGCTTGTCCAGCGAAGACCGCAGTTGCCCCAGCTTGCCCGATGCCTGATCCTTCAGCCCGATGGCAAACTCCAACCGCTCCAGCTTGGTGGCCACGCACTACCCCCTATCCGTTGAACGCCTTGGCGATGCCGTTGCACACGGCCACCGTCATCTTTTCCCAATGATCCCGTTCAAGCCACAGCGCCTCGGCCATGGCCTCCGCATCCACGGCGCGACCGGGGAACCACTTGCTGGCCAGCACGACAAGCTGCGCCGCGCCGTTCTCCGCAAGGGCCTCCGCCCGCGCCTCTACTTTCCCACCTCGATCTCGATGTCGGGCGTGTAGTCCTCGAACAGCTTGCTGGCGATCTGCACGGCCATGCCGGGCTGCTGCATCAACTCCTGCAGGGCCGCCTTGCTTTCATCGGTCACGGTGCGCATGCACAGGTTCTGCGCCGGGCCAACCTTGCTGGTAGGCTGCAACTCGTTGATATAGCGATTGTAGACACCAAGGCTCATGTTGAAGGTCAGTTCGCGGCCATTCACGGTCAGCTTAATGGTCTTGTCCACGGTCATCTCCTTGTGTCGGTTGCGATTCACGCCGAGCGCCCAGCAACGCGGCCAGAACGTCGGCAATGCGGGTTTGCAAGGCATCCAGCACGGCCCCGCCCGAATAGGCGGAGACGGATGCACAGGCCACGCGGGCCGTTTCGGGCAACGAGGTCAGGTCCACCAGGATCAGGTTGGTCACCACCCCGGCAAACAGCGCCACCAGGACAGAGCAGAACCACGCCCACAGGCTGCGTTCCCCACACTTGGCAGCGCGGGCCATGCCGCCCGCCACGGACAGCGCAAGCACCAGCCACGTGCTGGCCAGCCACTCCTTGACCTCGGTCATTTGCCCGGCCTCGTGGCGGTATCCGCCGCCCATGCCCGCAATTCGGCCTTGTCGGCATTGCATCGGTTCACGGCCCCTTCCATTTGCTTGGCGAATCCCGACAGGTCACCGTTGGTCACGCCGTTCCACTCCGGTACCGACGTCTCCCGCATCAGCGAGGCCGGGGGCAGCACCCGTTCCGTTACCGGTACGGGCACCCGTTCCACCCTTGCCGAACAGCCGATGCACGGCAGCAGGCACAGGCACAGCATCCCAAGCGCGAGTAGCTTCATCGTTCTGCACCTCTTCCTTGTAGGCGCGCAGGGCCGTCGCCTGTTCCCGTTCCAGAGCCTCCACCTTTCTGTCGCGGCGGATGATGGCATCGTCCCGGACCTTGATGTCGCCGCGCAGCAGCTCAATGGTCTGGACGTTGGCCTGCCTTGCCTCTTCCAGGGTGGCCACCGACCGGCGCTCCGTCTCCAGGTCGCCACGCAGATCCTTGATGGTCTCCGCCTGCCACCACAGGGCCAGGCACAGCACGCCTGCCCCGGCCACAATGGCCAGCAGCCGGTTCACGCCATCCCCTTGGCGCGGCGGATTGCCGCAGCGTAGGTGATCGGGGCGTAGTGGTCCGCCCAACCCTTGCCGTTTTCGTGATCCACGATGGCCCGCATCAGCGGCTCCAGGTTGTCCTTCACGCTGATGCCCGCGCCGGGGGCCACGCCCATGCGTGCCGCCACGTGGGCGATGTAGCCTTCGGTGTCGTTCTCGGTGTCCGGGGCGTACTTGTTCAGGATGCCCCGCACGGTGTTAAGGCCGTCGCGCTCGTACTTCAGCAGCACCTTGGCCAGCGCCCGCAGGCCGTCCTCGCCCCGCACGAAGGTGCAGAAGGCGGAATCGCCCTGCTCGTTCGCCAGCCCTTCCCACGGCGAACCGTGTCGCAGGTTGCCGGGGTTGTTGTTGCGCACGCCACGGGGGGGATTGTTCCGGTCGATCATGCTTCAAGCTCCTTCTGGCAGGTGATGCACAGGCGCACGCCGGGCACCGCCGCGCGCCGGGCCTCTGGTATGGGGTCGCCGCATTCCTCGCAGGTGGCCCTACTGGTGAGGTCGGCCCGCTGCGCGCCGCGCGCGGAGTGCAGGCGGGCAAGCGCCTCCTGCCGCAGAATGCACTCCCGTTCGGCGGCAATGTCCGCTGCGTCGGCCATGCTAGTTCTGCGAACCCATCAGCCCTTCCGTGTCCGCCTTGGACAGGTAGGGCACGCCGTTGATGCGGACGAAATCCGGGCTGGTGACCATGTACTTCAGCTTGGTCAGGTGCTTCTCGCCGCCCTTCTTGTCGATATCCAACAGGTCTTCGATCTTGAACTTGCAGCCGAAGGCCTCCACCTTCATTTCCTCGCCGTCGCCGGTCTTGGCGAAGTAGAGGATGTCGAACAGGGGCAGTTCGCGGTACGACCCGGCGCTTTTCGCCGCCTCGCCCAGCAGGCGCACGCCCAGGGCGTCCAACTCGATCTCGCCGTCGGCCTTCGCGTCGCCGGAAACCCATCCGTTGGGCACGCCGTTGTCCTGGGCCACCTCTGTGCCGTCCTCGATCTTCAGAGATGCCTTGGACACGGTGATGGCCAGCGTGCCGATGGTGATGTCGAAGTTCTTTCCGCTGATGCGCTGCATGTGCTCACCCCCTTTAGGCGTAGTTGGTCAGATCCAGCAGGATGTTGCAGGTAATGGCCTTGGGGCTGTTGTAGGGGCGCACGGCCATCCAGATTTCCACGGCGTACTTGCTGGGCCACGTGATGACGATGTCGCCTTCCTTGGGCGGTTCCACCTCGCCGGGGAACACCTGCCCCAGGATCTGGCGCGACCGGCTCATCTCCCGCAGCGGCTTCATGAAGAACATGGCGGCAGAGGCCATGCTGCCGGGGGTGTTGTTCAGCCGCCGGTCAGCCACGCGGGACACGGCCAGCGGGTAAATGCGGCGCATGGCCTTCTGCACCACCCGCAGGTTTTCGATGGCCTGGTAGTCGCCGCCGGGCACGTCCAGCACGTTGCCGTCGGTCCAGTAAACGCCGGGGTAGTCCGGGTACCACTGCGGGGCGGAGAACCGCGCCGCGTCCAGCGCCGCGATGACGGACAGGTCAAGGATGCGCCCGTTCTTGTCAGCAGGACGGGTGGACCACGCGCCCAGCAGCGGGCCGGTGGCCACGCGCATGGGCGAATCGGCCACGGTGACAGAGCTGTTGCACAGCCGCCCGGCGTAGGTGCCCAGCTCCGGCCCCCAGATGGTGGCCACGGGGTTCACCTGGTCGCAGGCAAGGTTGGTGGTCACGGGGCGGACGGCATCCAGCCAGTCTTCCCACGTCTCGGTGGGCAACGGCCCCCGGCAGCGCGGGATGAAGAACAGCGGGCGCATGTAGCGGGCCATGATGGTTTCGGCCTTGGCCTGCATGGCCTCTATCTCCGTGGGCAGGGTCACGGGATCGGTGATGGCGATGGCCTCCACCGTCACCCGCTCCATGGCAAAATCCACGGCCTCGGCCCACGTGTCCCCTTCAGCCAGCGGGATGGCGCAGCCGTTCCAGTTCTGCCCGGCGTTCAGCCGGGCGGCTGCCACGTGGGCCTTCAGGTCCGAATCGGCGCTGCCGAACACCCCGTCCAGATCCGTCTCGGTGTTCAGGGTGATCAGCTTGCCCTCGTGGGTGCCCGCGCCGCGCCCGACGAACAGGAAGAAGTTTTCCACTTCCTCCAGCGGGCCCTGGATCAGGTTCAGGTTGTTTACCTGCACGCTTCCGAGCATGGATGGTCTCCTATCTGGGCACGCTGCCCAGCACGTTTTTCGCCAGCCGTTCGCACATCTTGTCCGCCTCGGCGGCAGTCACGCCCAGCGCGGCGCGCTCAGGCACGGTATCGCGCCAATCCTGCACCCCCTTGGGCTTGCCGGTGCGCATCAGCCGCAGCACCAGGCCCGCCTGCCCGAGGGTGAAATGCTTCTCCAGCCACATCACCGACACGCGCCGCGTTGCCCTGCCGCCGCCCTTGCCGGGCACCGGCAGGCGAAACCCTTCCCGCAGCAGCGCCTTGGCCTGCCTGCGGGTGCAGCGCGCCTTGTAGTCCGGCACGCCGTAGGCCCGCGCCGCGCGCTGCGGCCCCCAATCCTCGCCCACGCCGTGCTGGTGCCGGTAGGCGATCCGGGCATCGCGCGGGTTCTTCCACGAAACAACTACCCCGCCGTCAGGTCCGCGCGGGATGATGGCCAGCGTCTTGGCCAGCCCGGCGAGCATGGCCCGCTTGTCCCTCTTGTCGCGGCGCGGCGCGAAGGGCGCGCCCTCCACCGTCTCCTGCTTGCGGATGTTGCGCCGCGTCTGCGTGCGCACGTACCCGGCAAGACGGCGGGCATGCTTGCGGCGGTCGCGGATCTCGCCGCCCAGGGCGTCGAGCTGCGTATCCAGCCGGGCCGACCGGCCATGGTCGGGCGAAACGGAAAAACTAACACGCATTGCCGCCCCCGCGCCGTGCGCCGAAGGTGAACTCGTCAGCCGCCACGATCTCCGGCGCGGCCACGCTCCAGCGCCTGCCGTTGAAAGGCACGGGGCCTGCCGGATCTTCCGCCACGGTGATGCGTTCCTCGAACTCCACGGCCAGCTCCACGTCGCAGGTGGTGGCGTCGTTGATGTCCACGTCCAGCTCCGGCTCGGCCAGCCCGTCGCGGTCGCCGTCGTGGTCGGCCAGCCAGCCAAGCACGATGGCCATCAGCGTGGGGCCGTCGCCCGCATAGCGTTCCAGCCGGATCACCGCGTCGTACTTCCACACGCCCACTTCCAGTTGGGCGCGGCCATCGGGCGTTGTGCCCAGGTCGCGCCCGGTGGGCTGCAACTCGCCCTTGTCCGCAAAGGCGTGCATCTGCTCTCGCCGCAGGCCGGTGGTGGTCAGCAGGTGGTCTACAAGGGATGAAATCTTGCGCATGCCCGCCTCACACCAGATCCGCGTCGATGCGCCCGCGCCCGCGCAGATCGGCTATGGCGTCGTGCGCCCAGGCGTAGAAACGGTCGGCCACGTCCGGGCCTTCCTTGGCGTCTTCGCGGGCGGCCTCGCGCCGCTCCACGGTGGCGAACTGGCCCAGCAGCAGCGCCTTGGCGTGGCAGAACACCGCCCGCTTGAAGAGCCGCGTTGCCTCACCGGGCATGCCGTACACGGGCACGGCATCAAGGCTGGCGAACCCCGCCGCCTCCTGCTCCGCGCGCCACGCCTGCAACTGGCGCATGGCCCACAGCCGGGCCAGGCCAAGGTGGTCTTCCACCAGCGCCTCCGCGTATTCGGCGGGCAGCCGGTACACGCGCTGGAACTCGCCCACGGACAGATCCGGGTACCAGCCGTCGCCCGGCAGGGTGACGGTGGAAGTCTGGTCGGTGATGGCGTTGAAGCTCATGGCGTGGCCCGTTCTGTCGTGTTGGGGGCGGGCCCGGGCGTGCGGTCACCGGCACCCTGTGCCGTGCTTCCGCCCGGGCCGCCCCGGCTGGGTGGAGGAGTATCTACCCCGCCCCGTCGCCGCCCGCCGGATCTTCGGGGGCAGCGCCGGGTGCGGGCGCATTGCGTTCTTCAGTGTCGGGCGCAGCCTGCCCGCCATCGCGGGCCAGCCGCTTGCGCACGCCGTCCAGCGCGGTCTTCACCTTGGCGCCCAGATCCAGCGCACGGGCCAGCTCACGCTCCGCCGTGGGCAGGTCGCCGCCCTGCTCGGCCCGCAGGCCGAACAGCCGGTGGAAGCCCGCGCGCACCTTGTCCGGCACCTCGCCGCCGGGCTCCACCAGCGCCTGCGCCTGCGACAGGTACGGCTCGAAGTCGTGCCCGGCGTCGTGCTGGCGCTCAGCCCACG